>CALCQT010000353.1 GCA_937894825.1 uncultured Anaerolineaceae bacterium | reverse complement strand
AACAGATTCGAGAATTGATGGAAGCCGCCAATCCACCGGACGCGGCATTTTGCGGGAACGACTTGATCGCCCTGGGTGTTTTTCAATATTTGGGAGAGGCCGGCGTTCCGGTACCTGAGGAATTTGGCGTCGTCGGATTTGACGATGTCTATTTCGCGTCGTTACCGCAGATTCAGATGACTACAGTTTCTCAGCCGCGGTTAAAAATGGGCGCTTTAGCAGTGGACACGCTGATCAACCGGATTGAGACCGGGCCTGAGACACCCATTGAACATATTCTGTTGGAACCGCATCTGGTCATCCGAAAAAGCACCTGTATCGCACAAACAAAAACAACGAATTAATATCAGGACCTCTTGGAGACAATATGAAAATACCATTCGGTTTTGGAAATACAGAAATTACGTTGGACATACCGGAGCACAATCTGATGGGAGTTCTGCGATCCAATCCAATCCCGGAAAACGGAACAACTGAGGAAGACATCCTCTCAGAAGCACTTGCAAATCCGATTCAATCCCACCTTCTGCGAGAAATTGTAAAGCCGGGAGAGAAAATCGTCATCGTAACCAGTGACGTCACCCGCCCGATGCCCTCGCAGAAAGTACTTCCATTCGTGATCGCTGAGCTGGCCGCAGCCGACATTCCGGACGCGGATATCACAATCGTATTCGCGCTTGGAAGTCACCGTGCACATACGGAGGAAGAAAAAATCAAACTGGTGGGCGAGACGATCCTCCGGCGCTTCCGCTGTCTGGATTCAGTAGACGACTTTGTCCGGCTGGGCATCACGGAAAACGGTACACCGGTCGACATCTTTCGTCCGGTTGCCGAAGCGGACCGCCGTATTTGTCTCGGGAACATCGAATACCATTATTTCGCCGGGTACAGCGGCGGCGCGAAGGCAATCATGCCCGGTGTCTCAACCCGGGAAGCGATTCAGGCGAATCACCGCCGCATGACCGAGCCGGAAGCCGCAACAGGGCGAATCGCCGGCAATCCGGTCCGTGAGGATATTGAAAACGCGATGGCCTTCGTGCCGATTGATTTTATCGTTAATGTAGTCCTGGATGAACACAAGCGGATCCGTGCCTGTGTGGCGGGACATTTTCAGGCAGCACATCGCAAAGGCTGCGCAATTCTGGACGATTTATATGGTATCCAAATTTCGAAAAAAGCGGGTATCGTCATCGTATCTTCCGGTGGTTATCCCAAAGATATCAATCTTTACCAGGCTCAAAAAGCGCTGGACAACGCCGGGCATGCCGTCCGTGACGGCGGTACAATCCTCTGGCTCGCCTCCGCGAAAGAAGGTTTGGGTGAAAAACATTTTGAAACATGGATGTTGACCCATGACCACCCTTCGGATATGATTGAGCACATCCAGAGAGAGTTTATTCTGGGGGGCCATAAAGCGGCTGCCATCGCAATGATTATGGAAAAGGCGGATATTGTTCTGGTATCGGATTTGGAACCGGAATTTGTCCGCAAAATTCACCTGCAACCGGCCTCGGACGCCCAGTCTGCACTGGATGAATTGATTAAACACTATGGAACAGACGCGCAGGTGCTGGCCATGCCTTTTGGCGGATCAACTTTGCCCATCCTGCGGCAATAGAAAAGATTCATAGGCGGAAATTTGGGCCATGGCTCGAACGTCAAAAACAGCGGGAGTGCAACGCGCGCTCCGACAGGCTATTATCTATAATTTTATCCATTGAGGAGCAACTGGAATGAAGGAATACTTTGGTGCAATTGAGGCCGGCGGGACAAAATTTGTCTGCTCAGTCGCAGCCGATCCGGAAAACTATGTGTCAGAAGTGCGATTCCCGACTACAACACCGGAAGAAACGTTGGCAAAAACAGTTGCGTTCTTCCGGGAACAAAAGCAAAAATATAACATTTCCGCGCTTGGCGTGAGTTGCTTCGGCCCAATCGACCTGGATAAAAAATCGCCCACCTATGGATATATCACAACAACACCCAAAGCTGACTGGGGGTTCACCGAAGTGGTCGGCGTACTGGAGAGAGAGCTGGAGCTGCCGGTCGGTTTTGATACGGACGTTAACGGCGCCGCGCTGGCGGAATACAAATGGGGCAATCCCAAAGGTATCAGCAATCTGGTTTATTACACCGTAGGGACCGGCGTAGGCGCCGGCGTCGTGATCAATGGCGTTCCGGTCCATGGGCTGGTTCATCCGGAAGGTGGCCATATTCTGGTCCGACAGGATCGGTCCAGAGATCCTTATGACGGATTCTGCCGCTATCATGGCAACTGTCTTGAAGGACTTTGCTGCGGCCCTTCCATTCAAGCCCGTTTTGGAAAACCGGCCCAGGAATTACCGGAAGACCATCCGATTTGGGAAATAATCGCAGGGTACCTGGCACAGGCCTGTGTCGCGCAGATCTGTCAGATTTCTCCGGAAAAAATTATCCTTGGCGGCGGCGTTATGGAACAAAAGCAGCTTTTCCCACTAATCCATCAGGAAGTGATCCGGTTGCTGAACAATTATGTAAAACATCCAATGATTTTGGAGCATATTGACGAATATATCACCCCGCCCGTGTTGGGGAATCGCGCAGGAGCCTGCGGAGCAATCGCATTGGCACAGGCATTGGTTGGTCAATGAACGCTTGACGGAATATGGTTTTATTCATTTTTTGCAAAGCAAAAAATGAATAAAACCATAAAAGATATCATCTTTGTTCCCGTCTCATCAACTACGATCAAATGGAACTATTTGCACACGACAACCGGGATTTTGGTGACTGCCAGGACCCGATCGGTGGTGCTTTCACGGAAAAACCGCATAAAATACGAATGTGAATAACCACCCATAATAATCAAGTCAGCCTGGATCGAATCCGCACACTCCAGAATTGCCTGGTCCGGGGCCTTTGTCGAAACCTGATACTCCGCGTTGACATTATGTTCCGTATAATACGTCTTAATCTCTTCCAGCGCTTTAATACGTTCCGTTTCTGTGGTTCCCGAAATCACAACGGTCACCTTACATCCCGAGCTTTTCGAAAGCGCATCCGCAAAATACATTGCTTCACGGGCTTTGGGACTCTGGAAAAAGCCCAGCGCGCAGGATGGTGATAATCTGCTTCTCGGTCGGCAGCGGGACAGGGCCAGCACAACGTTTCGGACAGGGTGGTTAATTTTGTCAGGAATAACGAAAATCGGTCCGGGAATCCGGGTGATGATCGAATTCCAGCCATGGATCGCCGGTTTCAGATGATGGATCAACGGACGATGTTTCAATTTAAACAAAGAAATATCACTCCAAAAAGCCCGTTCGATTAAGATCTTCGTCAAATTTCCGGACAATGCAAAAAACTTCCCTTTCACACCTTCCTCTTCCAGCATGCGGGTCATTTCCGCTTCATATTTCACCATCCATTCAGAATTAAGCATGGTTGGTCTTTTTACCACATGCACAATCCCCACCCAGGCGTCATATTGTTTTGAAAAACGGATCCCGCTGCGAAGATATTCTCTATCTTCGTTCAGATCCGCCACTGCGATCATCATACGTTTAATCAGCGGCGATAAATCATTATCCAGAAATTCCTGCCGCCAGTCGCCGGTCCGGACGCCCCACTCGGACATATTCGGGGTCAACCAGGCATAAATCTGCCGCCAAATACGGTTTAAAGGACTACGCTGCCGGGTTGCGTAGCGATCCTCCAGTTTCCACGCCACCGCTGTCGTCCGGATATCCTCACCAAAAGTATCCTGAAGTTCAGCTTTATGGTTTTCAATCCACAGGTACAATTCCGTTTCGGTTTTATCCGGGAACCCGCGCAGCATATCCCGGCTGCGCACGATTTGAATCACCGGCATATAGACCGTGTCGTACCAGTGGCGGACAGCTTCTTCAGGTGAAATATCACGCTGAAAATCCAGCCCCATAAAATAGCGATGGACCACGATATGCTCAAGCAGTTGGGGATATTGTCCGGGAAGTTTCAATTCAAGATTTGCTTCCGGAAGCCATTTATCCGTATGGGTCGACCGTAAAAAAGCCTCCCGTTCTGTCTTCACAATAATCTCATCCGGTGAATCGGTAGGCAATAACGGCACATCGGTATTAATCACCCGTACATTGGCCGCAATCATATCAGCCCCAATGCTTTTCATCACCGAAATCCGGTGGTGGCCATCCAGGACAAAATAGACATTGCCGATCTGATAAACGTCAATCGGCGGTACACCTTCCTGGGATTCATTGGCAACTTTTACTTTGACCCAACGGCTTTTGTCGTGCTCCATCTTCGGCAAAAAAGTTCGGGTGAAGTCATTGTTCCGTGAAACCGAGCCAACGATCGAAGCGATCGGGATATCTTTCTGAACGATCGGAACATTCCAAATACTGCTCAAACGGGAACGAACTTCATTGTAATCAATGAGGTCGTTCTTCTTACCGGTCAAAAAACCAATCGCGAGCTGCCAGTCCGCGGCACGCCTGGCCCGATTAAAATCCTGCTCCGCCAGATTACTGGCCATTTTATACCCTTGTTCCTCATTGTCAATCTTATACATAATAGCGCACCGCCTCAAATCGGCTCAAAAAGAACCGCACAATCGTTTAACTTCGTCAATCGCCCAATCAACATATTCGCCATAGGTTGCTTCCCGAATACCGGGAACGAATATTCTGCATTTGCTGACCGGTATCAGAATTTTCTCCGCCCGGCTCTTTCCAATCGCGTTCGCCATGGCGGGTGTGATCTCACCCAGCAGCGAATTCGCTGAGATGATCCCCATCGGGCCAATAATAATATCAGCATCTTCGCAAGCCAACAGAATCGGATTCTCCCCTGTTGCGCAAAAGTTCGCGCCCGCTTTTCGCATGGCTGCCGTCGCAACACTGTTGGTGCCAATTGCAAAAATATCAAGATCAGGCATCACTTTTTTCACCTGCCCGACAATGATTTTTCCAAGACTTCCGCCCTGCCCATCAACCACGACAATTTTCATTTAGATCCTCAAATAACATCCCAATTATGACCCTATTATATACTGAGTTCAAACTTGATAGCTCATCCTCAGCAATTCTGAATTCTTCCCGCATTTCGAATCAATGAATCATCGACGGATAACTCCGGAACAGGTTTCGCCCAGTCAGGAACTGCTCAGAATCCCATTTCTCACCGCCGGGTCCTGTGCGCCTTTCTTTATAGTATTCCGTATATAATTACGGGATATAGTATAGTTCTAAATCATTTTGATTCGGCCTGATCAAACATCATTGACTTTCGGGAGGACCGGTAATGAAAAAAATACTGATACTGACCGCAGACGCAGGGTTCGGGCATCGCAGCGCCGCCAATGCAATTGCCGAAGCGCTGAATACGCAAGAAGAAATCGAAGTTGAAGTACAGATTCAGAACCTGCTGGATGATCCGGCCACCCCCGCCGTTCTGAGGCATTCACAGACTGACTATGACAAACTGGTTCGCGGATCACCGAAATTATACGAATTCGGCTACGAAAGCAGCGACAAACGTTTTCCAACACAACTGGCGCAAATCGGCCTTTCAGCAATGTTATTTAAATCGTTCTCGGATAAAATGTTGAATTTCAACCCGGATCTGGTCGTGAACACTTATCCGCTCTATCAAGCGCCTGCTCAGACTTGGTATCTGATCAACGAGTCCTCCTGGACATCTGAAGACGTTGCGCGGTTCCTTCCCCAATCAGCCATTACGAAATATTCTTTCCAGGGAAAACATATTCCGTTTATTACCGTCATTACAGACATTAACACGGTTCATTTGATGTGGTTGAGCCTGTTGCCGGATGCTTATTGCGTCGCATCGGACAAAATGCGGGAACAATTAATCAAATATGGACTGGCCCCGGAAAGGGTTTTTACCACCGGGATTCCGGTTAAACCAATATTTGCGACCGAGACCCGATCCAAAGCGGAATTGCGCCGTCATTTCGGTCTGGATGAGCACAAAACGACTTTGCTGGCGGTTGGCAGCAAGCGGGTCACCAACCTGATGAACGGGTTGAATATCATCAATCATAGCGGTTTCGATCTCCAAATCATTATGGCAGCCGGCGGAGATGAAAAGCTATATCAGGCTATGATCGAAACAGAATGGAACCTGCCTGTCAAAATTTACAATTTCACAAAAGAGATGCCTCAGTTGCAATTGGCGGCGGATTTTATTATTACCAAAGCAGGCGGGTTAATCACCAGCGAATCGCTGGCCGCCGGACTTCCGATGATCCTGATCGACGTGCTTCCGGGACAAGAAGAGGGAAATGCCGAGTTCGTGGTGAAAAACGGGGCCGGAGTACTCATCACAGAACCGATAAAAATCATGGAAACGCTCTCGAAATGGCTGCGGAATGAGCAGTCCGGTTTGGAAGAAGCGCACCAAAACGCAAAGCGGATCGGCATTCCGGACTCCAGCATGCGCATCAGCAGACTGCTTCTTGACCGATTGTGATTAGCCGTGATAAAGTATGCGGATCATAAACAATCGCAACCGCAAAACGGAAAGGGAACCAGATCATGTATAAAACAGGGATCATCACCGACGAAATTTCACAGGACCTCAACATCGCCGCGAAACTGGCGCGGGAAGATGGGCTGGACGCGCTGGAAATCCGTTCGGTCAACGATAAAAATCCATTTGAATTAACCCTTGAAGATTACAAAACCATTTCCCAAACAGCGACAGACCACGGCCTGGAAATCTGCGCAATCAGCTCGCCATTGTTCAAATGTGATATCAATAATCCGGATCTGGTCGAAAAACATATTCGGGGACTTTACCATTGCCTTGAGGCCGCTAAGATCCTGAACTGTAAATTGATCCGCGGATTCACTTTCTGGCGCAATGACGACGATCCGGACCAACTCAAACGGGGTGCGGAAATATATCAGCGGATTGTCCCTGCCGTCAAAGAAGCCGGCGTGCAAATTGTGATCGAATCCGAAGCTTCTGTCGAATACCTGAGACTGTTAAGAGACAGCTGTCACTGGCAAGAGAAATAACTTTACCGACCATAAACCCAGGAAACCCCGACAATTGTTGCCGGGGTTTCTTTTGAACTCGTTTATGCTTATAATAAAACCACAAGAAATCACAACCGGATATTGGAAGGAGTTATTATGAAACACAGGAAAATCGTTCTATTGGTCAGTCTGGTTTTACTCATTGGAATCGCCTTCGCTGCCTGCACCCCGAAAGCAAAAGAAGAGACTCCGCAAAAGCGGGCTGTTTATGTTATCAACGGGTCATTGGGAGATAACGCGTTCTACGATTCCGGGCAGCTGGGAATGGACACACTGCGGGATACTTACGGATATGAAATCCGCACGATCGAATGTGGATTTGACGCTGGAAAATACGAACCCGCGCTTGAGGCTGCAACCGGATATGCGGACATCATCTTTGTGATCTCGTACGGCTTTGAAGACACGCTGGCTGAATATGCGGACAAATATCCTGAAAAGACCTTTGTCAATCTGGACACGATTGTCGAAAATGAAGGAAAGACCATCACCTCGGTTGACTTCATTGAGGAAGAAAGCGCTTTTCTGACCGGTGTTGTCGCGGGCATGCTCACAACAGACCTGTCCATCCCGAACGTTAACGAAGAAAAACTGATCGGCGTAGTCGGCGGCGACGTCGACCCGGTCGTTAACGCATTCCTTTTCGCCTATGAAAATGGCGCACATTATATTGATCCTGAGATCAAAGTCGAACGGAAATACCTGGGCGATTGGGAAGACACCGCCAAAGCCAAACAATCCGCGCTGCAGCTTTATGATCTGGGCGCCGATGTTGTTTTCCAGGTTGCCTCGGCCGCAGGTATGGGCGTCCTGCAGGCTTCTGAAGAGCGCGGTTTATATTCCATCGGCGTCGACACAAACCAGAACGCCATCGTGCCGGGGCATGTGGTTGCCTCCGATATCAAAGACGTTGGCATGGCCATCCTGAACGTTTTTAAGACCATCGAAGACAAGACCTATGTTCCGGGAGCAATCCTCGCTTACGGTCTGGAAACCAAAGCGGTGGATGTCGTCTTTGAAGGCAACAATGATGTTCTTCCGCAAAATATCATCGAAAAAGTGGATGCACTGCGTCAGGATATCATTGACGGAAAACTGGAAGTTGAAATTTACACAGGCGAATAATTTGTAAGCCTGTTTTACCGTCAGAGAAAAGGGTGCCTCGCGCAGATGTCCGGAGCACTCTTTTCTATATAAGATTCGAAAAAGGTCTTTTCGAAGAAATGGAATTGCCAATGCAAGATATTATTGCAATGGACCATATCGTCAAAGTCTTTCCGCCAAACGTCGTCGCCCTGGACGACGTCAGCGTCACTTTCCGTCAAGGTGAAATCCATGCCGTCGTCGGTGAAAATGGCGCCGGAAAATCAACCCTGATGAAAATCCTTTATGGGATGATCCCCGCGAATTCCGGCGAGATCGTCCATCGCGGAAAAGCAGTCCGCTTCAACACCCCCGCTGAGGCCACGGCACACGGAATTGGCATGGTGCATCAGGAGATTCTGCTGGTTCCACAGTACACGATCTGGGAAAATATCATCCTGGGGTACGAACCGGTGTCCCTTTTCGGTCAAATCGACCGGAAGAAAGCCAGAGAGCTGGTTCAAAAGCAGATCGAAGCTTTTCAGTTCAACCTGAATCCGGACGCCAAGGTAGCCGATATCTCCGTGGCAGCCCGGCAAAAAGTGGAAATTCTGAAATTACTCTACCGGAAAGTCACTTTTTTGATCCTCGATGAACCGACGTCCGTATTGACGCCGCAGGAAATTCCGCAGTTATTCACCGAATTGCGAAATCTGCGCAAAGAAGGCTGTACGATCGTTTATATCTCTCATCATCTGGATGAAGTGCTGGATCTCAGCGACCGGACGACTGTCCTGCGCAAAGGGAAGAAGATCGCCACTGTGGACACGGAAACACTCACCATGCGCTCACTGGCGCAGATGATGGTTGGCAGAGAAATCATTTTTGAGCCTGTCCGTAAAACACAGCACCCGGGATCAATTGCGTTTGAAATATCCGGCATCACGCTCGCTCAGAAAGCGAAACGTGTGCTGGATGACATTCATATCCAGGTGCGGGCCGGAGAGGTCGCCGGGGTGGCCGGGGTGGAAGGGAACGGGCAGCAGGAACTGGTCAAAGCCATCATGGGATTGATTCCGGTTGACCGGGGAAAGATTTCGGTGCAGGGTCAAGATCTGACGCATGTGTCGATCCTTGAACGGCGGAAGAAAATCGCCTTTGTCTCTCAGGATCGGGCAGCCATGGGAACCAGCCTGACCGCTTCGATCAAAGAAAACGCCATCATGACCCATCACCGCTTGAATCCGCAGCTGACTCGCGTTCGGGGATCCGTCCTCGACGATCTCGCTATCGACAACTTTACGGAGCGGCTCCGGAAGGAGTTTGACATTCAGATGGATCGTCCGGAGGCGGAGATTCGTTCGCTTTCCGGCGGAAATCAGCAAAAAGTCATATTGGGGCGTGAGTTTAAACTGGACACTCCTTTCTTATTGCTGGACCAGCCTTCGCGCGGATTGGATGTCGGCTCCATCGAATACATTCACCGGCAGATCCTGCAGATGCGGGACGAAGGCCATGCCATTTTGCTGTTATCGTCTGATCTGGAGGAACTGTTCCGCATCACCGATCGGATTTACGTGCTGCACCGCGGAAAAATCATTGCTGACCTCAAAACTGAAAACACAACATTGAATGAAGTCGGCATGCTGATGTTGGAAGGAGGTCCGAGCCATGCAGAAACTCATCATTAATCTGGCCGGGGTATTGGCCGCCCTCCTGTTGGGCGCTTTCGTCATGTTGTTCCAGGGGTATGACCCCGTCGAAACCTACGCCGCACTGTTCAATTATTCACTCGGAAATCTGTATTCTTTTTCGACAACGCTCCGTAATGCCGTTCCGTTGGTGCTGACCGGGCTTTCCGCCTCATTGGCGTTCGCTTCCGGACCGACCAATCTGGGGCAACCTGGTCAATTACTCATCGGCGCACTATTCGCTACCATCATCAGAACGGGATCATCGGTGGGATTTATGTCGATCTGCCTCCCGTTCTGATGATCCCGTTTCTGCTGATTCTTTCCATGTTGGGCGGAGCGCTGTGGTCCGGCATCGCTGCGTTGTTCAAACAGCTTTTCAGCATGGATGAGTTCATCACCACGCTGATGCTGAACATGATCGCAAATTATCTGACGCTGTGGGCCATTACTTATCCGTTGTTCGAACCGAACGCCAACCATCCGCAAACGCCATTGATCACCCGTAACGGCTGGCTTCCCAAATGGGGCGATTTTCACACCAACGGGCTGGTGATGATTTTCGTCTTCCTCGCTATCTGGTTCATCAGCAGCAGGACGACCGCCGGCT
>CALCQT010000352.1 GCA_937894825.1 uncultured Anaerolineaceae bacterium | reverse complement strand
GGAATGGGACGGTTTGGCGTTTTCCCGGCCTCGGCAGGGAAAACGCCAAACCGTCCCATTCCGGTATCCACTTTGAGATGGACCAGCGCCTTCTTCTTTTGTCGATCCGCCGCATTCACCAGCTTGTCAATCATCTCAAAACTGTTCAAAGTCAGAATCAAATCCGCTGCGACACCAAAATCGATTTCATCCTGGGTAAACGCGTTAAATACCAAAATTGGTTCCCGAATTCCGGCCTCCCGCAGGATTTTTGCCTCACCAACGCGTGCCACGGCAAAAGCTTCAATGCCGGCAGCTTCCGCCGCTTTCGCAATCGCTACCGCACCACAGCCATAGGCATCCGCTTTCACCACAGCCATGATGGGCACCCCGGCAGTGTTGATATAGACGCTGCAGTTGTGACGCACGGACGCCAAATTGATTTCCAGAACAGATGAACAAAATTCCATAATTTTCCTTCACGGCGCCTGCCGTTTTGAGTCAAAGCATATCCAAGAAATGAGAATTGCAGAAGAACTTCCTATTTTTACCACACCATCGCCCAATTTTTATGATCCGAACTCCGATTTAAAATTGATACAGGTGTCAAAAATAGTTTGAGGATCAAAAGCAGACATATCAGTTATTGAAGAAAACAGGCTTAAACCGCCAAAAATACTTAATAAATAAGTATTTTCATCACAGATTCCCAAAAATGTCACAATTATCCAGACAACTCATTATGGGCAAAAATTGCTGATACAATATAAGCTCTTCATGACAAAGACAGGATAAATTTCATAAATTGGGGTTTATTGTCTGACATTTTATTGATTTTTTCGGTTCAACTCATATAATTATTTATGGGAGGTTTTCTTCTTTTTACCCGATAAATAAGTTAACCAGCGAAACGATAAAGATTCAGTTCGCAACACAAAAACTGGACCAGCATACGATAATATAGCGGTTTTTGTTTGAGTTAATAAAGTGCCTTAGCGACATTTCTTTAGCTCAAATGGTTTTCAACAACAGAATAAGGAGAAAATGATGTCACGCAAACTATCTTTATTAATGGCTTTGGCAGTACTGCTTGTTGCAGTAGCTCCCGCTTTCGCACAGGAATTCCAGATCCCGGAAATTGTCGAGGGAAAATGGAATGTGGCTTTCGTTCTGATCGGGCCGATCAATGATGGTGGTTGGTCACAGGCACATTATGACGGAGCTGTCTATGTTGGCGAAAATGTCGATGATGTGAACGTTGTTTATATCGAGAACATCCCGGAAGGAACTGAATCGGAACAGGTTTTCCGCAGTCTGGCAGCAAAAGGTTTTGATGTCATTTTCGGAACCTCCTTCGGCTTTATGGACCCGATGGCCGCCGTCGCGGAAGATTTTCCGGATTCTTACTTCATCCATTTGACCGGATATCTGGAAAATGGCGAGAATTTCGGTAACCTGATGGGCGCGATGGAACACATGAAATATCTGGCCGGTTATTTGTCCGGGCAGCGGGCAAAGATGGATGGTGAAACCAAAGTTGGTTACATCTATACCTTCCCGATTCCGGAAGAACTGCGCCTCGGCAACGCCTTCATGATGGGCGTGAAAGAAACCTGTCCGGAATGCACCATGATTGCTACCGGCATCAACAGCTGGCACGACCCGGTTAAGGAACAGGAAGCTTCCAAAGCATTGTTTGACGCCGGCGCTTATGTCGTCTTCACCGGCGCGGATACACCGGCTCCGGCCATCGTCGCTGAATCCTATACCGAAGGCAACGGCAAATGGGGTATCCCTTATGACTGGGCCGGCTCCTGTGCATCACCGCGTTGTCTGACCCTGCCTTACTGGAATTGGGGTCCGGTTTACTCCGCAATTGTCGCGGGTCTGCGCGACGGCTCCTATACCCCGGGTCGCCACTATTTTGACGGTGACGAGAACGGTCTGGGTCTGGTTGGATTCATGGAAGGTGAAGAACTTCCCGAGGGTCTGAAAGATATGCCGGAAGAAGTTTTGCAGTACGTCCGCGACTATATCGCAAAAATTGAAACCGGAGAATTCACCCGCTTCGATCTTTTCAGCGGTCCGATTGTCGACAATCAGGGAAACATCGTCGTTCCTGAAGGTGAAAAAATGGAAGACGCAGATTTGGACACCTTTGATTGCAGCGTTACCGGTTGTAAGTACGGTATGCACTACTGGAACGAAGGCATTGACCACGAACTGCCGTAACGGTTGATCCATCCTCCCCCTGATTGCCTCTTTTTTCATTAGATCGGAAGAGCACACGTCT
>CALCQT010000351.1 GCA_937894825.1 uncultured Anaerolineaceae bacterium | reverse complement strand
TTTTGCTCCCAGAAAAGCAGTGACCAGTTCTTTGGCCAGTTCTGTTCCGATGACGCGGGCGCCCAGACAGAGCACATTCATGGCGTCATGCTCAACCCCCTGGTGCGCGGAGTATGTGTCGTGGCAGACCGAGGCATAGATGCCGGGAATTTTGTTTGCCGCAATGCAGATACCAACGCCGGATCCACAAATGAATACGCCGGCTTCCGCTTGCCCATTGTTAATCTTTTCAGCGCCGAGGACGGCATAGTCCGGAAAATCGGTGCTGAGGTTGGAGTCCGTACCGACGTCGATCACGTCAAAACCGGCCTGCCGGATTGCATCGATGACATGTTTTTTCAGTTCAAACCCTGCATGATCGCAGGCCACGACGATTGTTTTACTCACAGAATTTCCCCCGGATCTGAATAGGAGTTCGTAAATCTCATTAACCCGTTAAATTATAACCCGAATCAAAACCACGAGAAAAAAAGATTGCTTTGATTTAACGAGGGTAAATATGATCCGGGTGTGAAAAGCAGAATTGGCGTTTGTGGTGTCCACCTACGCTGGACCGGACAGGGCACTGCCCTGTCCCTACGAGGTACCCGTTTAGAGGAGCGCATTGAGCTCCCGCTACGATCCATCGTGAAGAACAATTTTTTGCTTTTGACACCCTGTTCAAGTATCGAATTGCCGGACTTAATGACTGCATTTCGGAATTGCTTTTTCGTCTATACTTAATTAAATCCGGAAGCGGTCGGTAACAACCGAATGGGGATTCGGATGCTGTCCGTTGTTGAAAAAAAATCCGGGGGAGGTATAGCAAGCATGGGCAAACCAATCGTTTTAACCGGCGATCGCCCGACCGGGAAACTGCATTTGGGTCATTATGTTGGGTCGTTGAAAAAACGCGTGGAACTGCAGGACAAAGATTATCAGCAATATGTCTTTATCGCTGACTTACAGGCGCTGACGGACAATGCGCGAAATCCCGAATTGATCCGAGAAAATCTGATTGAGGTTGCGTTGGATTATCTTGCTGTTGGCTTGGACCCTGAAAAGACTGTGATTTTTGTGCAGTCGCAAATTCCGGAGTTGTCTGAGCTGACAATGGTTTATATGAATCTGGTAACCGTTTCACGGTTATATCGGAATCCTACGGTTAAAGATGAAATTAAACAACGGGGATTTGGTTCCAGCCTTCCTGCGGGATTTTTGTTATATCCTGTCAGTCAGGCTGCCGACATCACAGCATTCAACGCAAATTTTGTTCCCGCGGGTGCGGATCAGGAGCCTCTGATCGAACAGGTTCGAGAGATCGTGCGGACTTTTAACGGAATTTATGGGGAAGTATTGATCGAACCGGAGATCATGCTGCCTGAAAAGAGCGTCTGGAATCGGCTGCCGGGCATTGACGGCAAGGCGAAGATGAGCAAATCCTTAAACAACGCCATTTTTCTTTCGGATGAACCTTCCGTAATTCGGGAGAAGGTAATGCGCATCTTTACGGACCCGACGCACCTCAAAATTTCCGATCCGGGCCATACAGAGGGAAATACGATGTTTACCTATCTGGACGCGTTCTGCACCGATGCGCATTTTGCGGAATTTCTGCCTGAATATCGTAATCTGGACGAATTAAAAGCGCATTACCGGCGCGGCGGGCTTGGGGATGTGAAAGTGAAACTTTTTCTCAATAACATTCTCCAGGAAGAACTCAAACGCTTTCGGGAGAAACGGCAATTTCATGAAGGCCGTGTCGATGAAGTTTATACCATCCTGCGGGAGGGAAGTTTGAATGCCAGGCAGGTAGCAGCAAAAACGCTTGCGAGCGTTCGCAGTGCGATTGGGATCAATTATGACGGAAAACTTTTACTTTAATTCCACTGAGCACGATCCCAAAGCGAAGTTTCCTGCTTCGCAAAAAGGTATCAAAAAAAGGAAAATAAGTAAAGTCCACACTAGACTGTATTTTACCCTTATAGGGCAA
>CALCQT010000350.1 GCA_937894825.1 uncultured Anaerolineaceae bacterium | reverse complement strand
GCAAATCTGTATAAACGGAAGATTGATTGCTACCCTTCTTTGAGCACCTGCGGCAGCAGCGCATAGAACTCGGTCGCCTTGACGACGTCGGTCAGCGAGACGCATTCGTCCACAGAGTGAGCCACTTCTTCATCGCCGGGGCCGAAGCCGATCGACGGAATGCCGGCCTTTCCATTCCAGTAGATGCCATTGGTGCTGAAGGCCCATTTGCCGCCGACGCCCTTGCCGAGGCCGATCGCTTCGCGCGTCTTTAGCCCGGCCTGCACCAGCGGGTGTTCTTCCGCGATTGCCCACGCCGGGAAATACTTGTCCACCGGGAAGACGAAGCCGGTGTAAGAGGGCTCGTCATAGAATAGCTCTTCCACTTTGACCTTGGATTTCAGTTCCTCCGGGATCAACGCTTCGATCTGGGCGATGGCCTGTTCTTTGCTCTCGCCGAAGGTCATGCGGCGGTCGATGAAAATGGTCGCTTCGCCGGGAACGGCGTTGATGCTGGGGGTTTTCACTTCCATGTCGCTGACGGTGATCACACCGTGGCCGAGGAACGGATCATCGCCGAGCTGCGGTTCCAGGTCGCGGATGCCGGCGATGACCGGCAGCAGCATATAGATCGGATTTTCGCCCAGGTGATTGCTGGCGGCGTGCATGCTCTTGCCTTTGGCGGTCACTTTCAGTTCGATGCGGCCCTTGTGCCCGCGATAGACATTCATCCTGGTCGGCTCACCGATCACGACGAAATCCGGACGGATTTTCGGGTCCGCTTCAACGAATGAATTCGGCGCGATGCCGTCGCACCATTCTTCCATGTTCCCAAAGAAATAGGCGGTGTAGCCATCCAGCAGACCCAGGTCCCGCGCAAACGCCATGCCGTAGATCATGCCGGGCGTGCTGTTTTTCTCATCGCAAGTGCCGCGGCCATAGAAAATGTCGCCGACCTGTTTTCCCTGGAAAGGATCAAAGGTCCAGCCCTCATTGTCAATGCCGACTGTGTCGATGTGGGAATCGAAGACGATGATCTTTGGCCCGTCCCCGATGCGCCCGACCACGTTCCCCATGACGTCAAAACGGGCTTCGTCAAATCCGAGCTCGTTCATCTCCCGGATGATGCGTTCTCCGACGTCTTTCAGATAAGACTTCATGCTGGGAATTGCGACGATTTCCTTGAAAAACTTCAGGATTTTCTCTTTGTTATCCGCGGTTAAATCTGCGATTTGTTTTGTGATTGCTGCATCCATGCTTTCTGACTCCTTTTATCAGATGATCGGTTGATATAGCCTTCCCATAGTCTACATTGCAACGGTCCGGCTGTCAATTGTCAGACAACTGAAAAATGCGCGCAGATTGTCACATTCTTTTGGGGATTGCCGCTTAAGGAAGGATGACAGCCGGCTGATTT
Source organism: uncultured Anaerolineaceae bacterium (assembly GCA_937894825.1). GTDB lineage: Bacteria > Chloroflexota > Anaerolineae > Anaerolineales > Anaerolineaceae > Flexilinea. The sequence continues at coordinate 1,253 of CALCQT010000350.1, read as the reverse complement.
TCACCATCCAACAGGATGACCGCCGCCGCCTTAAAATAACCGTCCGCATGGTCAAAACCGATCACAAGACAATCCGATCCATTGGGGAACGGTTCCGGCGTCTGCGCGATGGGCAGGATCACGTTGGTGTTTTCCTCATTCAGCAGGACAAATCCCAGCCGGTTAAAATCGCGTGTAGCATAAACCGGCCAGGGGTTCGCGCTGGTCAGCCCCTGTCCCGCCTCAAAATAGCGCGGATAGATGGCGCGGCCGCTGTGCAGATCGAGTCCGCCCCCCTCAACTTCAGCGAGAAACGAGCGGTACGGTTCGCCGTATTGCTCCGCCCAGGTCTGCATTCGCTTCAGGTTATCCGCATCCGAATCGGGAGCGACTTGTGGCGGGAAGATGAAATTCACCGTCACCGGCAGTGATCCGATCAGTATCAGCAGCAGAAAAGCCAGCGCGGCGGCACGCGCCCGAATAGGGCGGGACGTCTGTTGTGGCGGAAGCGAATGGAGCGAAGAAGACGGTTCTGTCCGCTCGGATCCCGCGGTGGGATTCGCTACGCTCGCACTGATCAGGAAAAGCAGCTCAAAAAAACCGGCCGCGGCGTAAAAATAGCAGAACCAATCCGCCGGCAGAATGAAACGCCAGCCGGAATAACGCCCCAGCGCGGCGCTCAGCATATAGATCGGACAGAGGATCAACGGCAGCAGCCCGCCGATTCCGGCGCGCCGAAAGGCGGCCGCGATGCCCAAGGCGGCAAGAAATGCGAAAATCAATTTCGGCAGCAGCGCTCCGTACAGGAAGCGGGATTCGACATTCTGATAAGCCGGGTCGGTGATGTCACGCAGCGTGAGATCCGCCGGCAGCCCGTCCGGCAGCACCAGCCAGGAATCGATCAGGTCTTTGCTGAAATGGTTGGCGATAAAGTGAAAGACGTATCCCGGCTCAGCCAAAGTGAAATCCAGAATCCCTTGGCTCATGCGGGACTGAAAGTCCGCGCTGCTTTCCCCGGGGATACGCTCCGGGGTGAAATCCGGGTCGGCTGAATAGCGGCGGGCGATCTCAAATCCATGAATGCTGCTGTCCTCCAGCGTTGGACCGCCGGTCAGCACAAATCCGCGCACCAGCGCCGGCGTCAGTACGGCTGCCGTGCCAATGACGAACAGCAGTGCGCCGATGAGCCGTTTCTTCACTGGCATTTTTCGAAATCCATGCAGAACCAGGATCGGAATCAGCAGGATCAGGAATTGGGAACGGATCAGCCCGGC
>CALCQT010000349.1 GCA_937894825.1 uncultured Anaerolineaceae bacterium | reverse complement strand
TTAATATTTGTAGCGGAAACAGCATCAATCGCAACAACCGAGATCAGGATCAAAGCGCGCACGCCAATTTGATAATACGTTGGAACCCCGAGCAAATTCATGCCGTTATTCAGGACGCCAAGCGAGGCGACCCCCAGCAACGTCCCGAACACACTCCCACGTCCGCCCGCCATGCTGGCGCCACCGATAATCGCGGCGGCAATGGCCCAGTTATTTGAATCCAGCCCCAGCTGTGTCGTTGAGCTGTTCAGGCGGGAGGCCAACAAAACGCCGGACAAAGCGGCCAAAAAGCCGCTGATCACAAAAGCAGCGATCTTATTCCGATCCACATCAATACCGGCAGTATAAGCCGCATCCACATTGCCGCCGATCGCATAGATATTCCTGCCGAATTTTGTAAACTTGAGAATCACATGAAGCAGCAGGGCAAAAAACAGAACCACCACAAACGGCGTGGGAATGGAACCAAAAATCGATCCATCGCCCCAAAACGTAAACGCCTCGTCTTTTCCGGCAAAGGACTGCTGCCCGGTAAAGGTTAACATAATGCCTTTCACCAGCGTCATCGTGCCCAGCGTGGCGATGAACGGGACCACTTTGCCCTTTGTGACCAGCAGGCCATTGATCAGACCAATCAGCATGCCAAAAACCAACGCAAGGATTACCGCCAAATAAGTGCCTTCCGGCTGGTATCCAATGGTCAGCGCCGCCGCCATGGAGAGCACAGACCCGATCGAAAGATCAATGCCGCCGGCAATCAGAACCGTCGCCAGAGCCAACCCGAGCGGAATATCAAAGGAAATCTGGCGGGTGATGTTCCGAATATTCAGCTCATTCAGAAAGAGGTTTCCTTTGCTAATCCCGAAAAACACTACGAGCGCAAAGAAGAGCAGGATGACGTTCTGTTTCAGGATGGATTGTTTTATTTTTTTCAGCATGGTAACCCTCGGCTCTTTTCCAGAATGCCATCCGCAAATACGACTGTCAGGAACAACAGTCCTTTCGCGATCTGCTGGGCTTCATAGGGGGTATTTAAGAGGATCAGGAGGTTATTGATCACGCCTAAAATCAGAATCCCGATAATGGTTCGTACGGTGCCGCCCTTTCCGCCAAAGAGGCTTGTCCCGCCCAAAACAGAGACAATCAGCGAGTCGAACTCCATGCCGACTCCGGCATTGGCGACTGTGCTGCCTGTCCTGGCAGTCATCACCAGCCCGGCCAAGCCCGCGCAAAGATCGCAAACCATATACGCGCCAAACTTGATGACGTTCACTTTAATGCCGGAATATCGGGCCGCGCCCGGATTCATACCGATTGCGTATAAATAGCGGCCAACAACTGTTTTTCGCAGTATGATTTCAAAAAACAGCGCCAAAAACAGGAAAATCAACACCGAATAATGAATTTTTCCGAACAGCTTGCCACGTCCAAGGACCAGAAAGGCTTCGATCTCGGCATACCAGGTTTTGGACTGTGTCAGAATCAGATTAATCGAATAAATCAGCGCGCTGGTGCCGAGCGTGACCAAAAAGGCGTTGGCATTGGTCAAAATGATGATCAGCCCATTGAGCACACCAACCGCCACCCCGGCCAGTAAACCACCGGCGACCGAAATGAAAAGCCCCGCACCCTGAATCTGCAGCAGCACGGTCGTGATTCCGGAAAGGCCAACGATGTAGGCCACAGACATGTCGAAGTTGCCGGTCACCATCAGCAGCGTCTGCCCGACCGCGATAATCCCCAGAACCGAAATGCCCCATAAAATGTTAAGGATATTTCTTTCGGTAAAAAAGACCGGCGAAATAAAAGCGCCGACAATCACCAGCGCAATCAGAATGAATATGGCCGGATAGTTAATGAAAAATCGCTTCATACCATTGAGAAGATCCGACGCGGTAAATTCGAATTTTTCTTCTTTCATGCCCTCGCCCCGATTTCTGATTCCGTCTTCATCTGCCCGGTTGCGCATGAGGTAATCAATTCTTCCGTCGCGTCCTGTTTATTGATAATAGTACGGATTCGGCCCTGGTACATGACAGCGATACGGTCGCTCAGTGTGATCACTTCCGGCAGATCGGAAGAAATCATCAGAATCGCCATGCCGCGCGAAGCCAAAAGGTCCAGAAAAGCATGAATCTCCGATTTCGCCCCCACGTCAATGCCGCGCGTCGGCTCATCAATGATCAAAATGTCCGGTTCTGTCGCCAGCCATTTCGAAATCACAACCCGCTGTTGGTTTCCGCCGCTCAGATTTTGCACGATCTGGTTGGGCGATGGCGTTTTAATGGCCAGCTTTTCGATAAATTCACCCGTCAGAAGCGACTCATCGTGTTCCTTAATAAATCCAAACCGGTGGAGCGTGCGCAAAACCGTAAGCGAGATGTTTTTCGCCACCGATTGTTTCAGGATCAGCCCAATTTCCTTCCTGTCCTCCGGCACGAGCGCAATCCCTTTTCGGATGCTGTCGGAGGGCTCGGACGGCGTAAACGCGGCTCCATTGATCCGGATTTCTCCCTTCTGATACGGCAGGTCACCGAAAATCGCCCGGGCCAACTCCGTCCTTCCGGAACCCACCAGCCCGGCCAGCCCCAGAATTTCTCCCCGATGCAGCGTCAGGTTGATATCATTCAAAATTCCCTGAACGCTCAACCGGCGGATCTCAAGGATCGGTTCCGCCGCATAGCGCTGTTCCCGGCAGAACATATCTTTCAATTCCCGTCCAACCATGAGACGGATAATATCATCCGGGGTCAAATTCTCAATCCGCTCGTTCCCGGTCACCTGACCATCCCGCATCACCGTCACGGAGGTACAAACCTCGAAGATCTCGTCCATGCGGTGAGAAATGTAGATAATGCCGATATTTTGCTGTTTCAGTTTTCGAATGACCTCAAAAAGGTGGTCGGTCTCTTTCTGCGTCAGAGATGAAGTCGGTTCGTCAAAAATGATGATTTTCGCGTTCAGCGAGATGGCCTGTGCAATCGCGACCATTTGTTTTTCCGCGATGGAGATCATGCCCAGCGGAATTTCCGGATCCAGCTGAACACCCATCTGGCTGAGCCAATAAGTGGCTTCGGCGTTCATTTTCCGATAGTCGATGAAGCCCAGTTTATTGAGCGGCTGCCGCTGCAAAAAAATGTTCTCAGCAACAGAAAGATAGGGCTCCAGAGTCACTTCCTGATGGACGGATGAAACGCCCATTCGCTTTCCCTCGGCAGGATTATTAATGGATACCGGAGTCCCCTCAATCAAAATGGTACCTTCCGTTGGTTGATAGACGCCGGAAAGGATCTTGATCAGGGTTGATTTTCCGGCGCCATTTTCACCAACCAGCGCGCGCACTTCCCCCGCATCCAAAGCAAAAGATACATTCGAAAGTGCACGAACGCCGGGAAAAATTTTGGTAATATTTTCCATTCGTAATAATGGAACTGAATTCGTCATCTTTTTTCCATTTGATTCAGGCTTCATCTTCAAGCGCGGGTCTGCAGACATCGCTCCC
>CALCQT010000348.1 GCA_937894825.1 uncultured Anaerolineaceae bacterium | reverse complement strand
ATCGGCGGATGGCTGTCATCGCCGATCTTCGGGATCCAGGTCACGTTGCCGATGCCGCCGATGTTTTGGGCGGCTCGGACTTTTTTCGCCGAGGAAAACAGGCAGACGTCGGCGAAGGAAACCAGCGGCGCGCCATGCCCGCCGGCCGCCATGTCTGCGGTGCGGAAATTGGAGACAACCGGTAACCCGGTGATTTCCGCAATCACAGCCGGTTCACCGATCTGCAATGTGGAAGCGCCGGAAGGTTGGCCGGGATGTGCCAGAGCGTCTGGCCGTGGTTCCCGATCAATTGAATGTCGTCCTTTGTCAGCCCGGCGGCCTGGATGGTCTCCAATGCGGCTTCGCCATAGGCCTTTCCCAGGGCGAAATTCAGCCGGCAGATGCGGTCGACGGCGCTGCTCTCCGGTTGGAAACAGGCGAAAATTTCCTCTCGCAGCGCGTCCGGGTAGGAAACATGGTGGTGAAAAAGCACCTTCCACTCAATCTGCGGGATCACCCCGTATATTTCAAGAATTGCCGTATCAATACCGTCGGCGGATGTTCCCGACATCATGCCAAGAATTTTCATTTTTCCATTTCCTCCAGAATCGTTTTGCTCACTTCCAACCGGAATGGAGCGATTTTCCGGTTGAAACGGCCGTTATAGACTTCATTGGTTAAGAGTGCGATTACCAGTTCCCGCTGTGGATCGATCCACAGCGCGGTGCCGGTGAATCCGGTGTGCCCGAAGGTTTGCCGGCTGAGCGGCGCGAAACTGGCGGTGGGGTCGGGAGACCAGCGCTGGAAGCCAAGTCCGCGGTTCATCAGTCCGTCTTTGCTGATGGCCTGCGAGCGTGTCATCTCATCCATTGCAGTGGCCGGCAGGAATGAACTCCCCATCAGAAATACCGAGCCGAAGGCAGCCAGGTCCTCCGCCGTACCGAACAGCCCGGCATGCCCGCTGACGCCATGCAGAAACGCACTGTTTTCGTCATCGACTTCACCGTTCAGGCGGCGATTGCGCCAACGGCAGATCCCGGTCGGCGCGGCTCCGTCCGATGGCAGCGGCAGCAGCGCATGAAAGTCTTCGTCGAGAGGGCGATACCCGCTATGGGGTAATCTGAGCGGAGTGAGGACCAACTTTTGGATAGACTGTTCCAACGAAAGCCCGGATGCTTTTTCAATTGCCCAGCCGAGCAGCAGGAACCCCAGGTCCGAGTAAACCACATCAGAATCCGGTTGGTACGAAAAAGACGTCTGC
>CALCQT010000347.1 GCA_937894825.1 uncultured Anaerolineaceae bacterium | reverse complement strand
AAACAGATTATAGATCCCCAGCGAGAATGACGAGATAGCTGTACCGGGAATCTTAATTCTGGCTATTTTTCTCTCACGAATAAGCTCATTCGGATTGTGACGCGCTACACTCCAGGCTGGATAGACAGCCGCAGCCATATAAAAACCAAACGATAATCCGGCAGCGGCAAGCAGCCTCATAGTAGGGATTTTTAATTCGAATACCATGATCAGTGCTAACAAAAAAAGAGTCGCACTGAAACCCGCCAAAAACGCATGAAATAGCGCTTCTTTAAGCACCGAAAAGAACAAATCTTTTCTTTCCCATCCCAATGCCTTGTACAGCGCGAGTTCCCTGCGTTTCTTTAATGATGAAAAAGCTGTTTCACTAAATACAAAAATTGCGCCGATAATAATAAATGAGCCGAATAGCAAACCGTCTGCCAGATTAAAGCCCCGCTGAAGATCAATACTAACAAACTGCTTTACCCAGTTTTCGCTTATATACCCGAGCGGCGCAGCTTCTGCATAACCCGGTATGTGTACAAGGACCTCCTGTGGTGAAGACCCTAATGTGATTTGCGTTTGAAGGCCAGTAATCGTTTCGATTTCCTTCGCAACCGCTTCTATTTTTGTCTGTGATGCTTCGCCGACCGATTCGACGCCGGCAACACGCACACGGATGGCACTGATAAAATCGTCCCGCTGAGCCAGGAATTTTGCACCGGCCAGGTTGGTTAACAGTGCCGGCGGTTCGGACAGATAGCTGCCCGGGTTGTTGGTGGGGTGAATAGTCTGCGGAGGGACCGGTTCGCCGTCTTCGGAAAACAAAAGGGTGGCCAGGGGCGAATCATACGTTTCCATCGGCACCTGGTTTTCGGCTTCCTGTTGGAGGGAATATTCAAAAATTCCTATCGGTCTCAGGTTGAAATGAAGACCATACAGGCCATCATCAGAGACAATATCCACATATCTGCCTTCATGTCTTCGGAATATGGGCTCGATAGGCAACAGTAAACTATTGTTGGGGCTTCGCGTGTTGATTCCGGATGGGATCGCTTCCAACACAGTTGAGAAACCGAATTTACTTTCGGCCGCTTTGTACCTCACTGGTGCTGGCGCTATATATTCCCAGATTAAACCACCCAGGTTATACCCAATACGACCATTCAAATTGTTGTGAAATTCTTTTTGATAGAAATCCGCCAGCGAGATGGTCTGCTCGTCAACCAGTGTCTGAGAAAGGTTCTCTAAGTAGGTCATTCCTCCTTTCGCGAGTTTTTCTGGCAGTTCATCATCCGGAGGAATAGAAAGCTCATAAGAATGGTAGATTAGATTGATATTTCGGAAACTGGCCTGATTATATAGAATTGGTACAATCCAGGTATCACCACCGGGTGTACTGCCTGCCTGCTTCCAGGGGATTTCCTCTGTTTTAAAATAGCGCCCATCAAGCACTGATTCTTCCAGACCGATCAATTTATTTTCCTGGATCGGATCAATTCCGACAATCGGAAAATAGAGTTCGAATAATTTTGAATGGACAGCCGGGTATGGGTTCCCGTTTTTATCTAACGAGAACTCTTTTCCTTCGATTCTCACACTGTCGGATTCGAAAACAGAAGGCAGGGGTATTTTTCTCAGGGGGATTTGCTGGTTATCGGGAGTGATATAAATGTGTCCCAGTCTCGGATCAAACCGGTAAGCATCCCTTCTGTTTTGAATGATATAGGTTGAATCCGTTGATTCGAATATTCTTTTGCCATCAGAAATCTGAAATGTCCTCACATCTTTGTAAGCTACCCAAGGGTCATTCAAGTGATCATTGTTGAGATCAGTCTCGAAAGTGGCTAAAAAATCAATCGGAAAATAGCCGATCATCGCGATTGGGGCGGCTATATCTACGCCAGGAATGGTTTGGATGGATTCATATTGCTCGAGCGTAATGCCGCCATCCTGGCCGCTAAGAAAATTTGGTTCCAGTAGTCTTTCTCCTTCCTGCTTTGGAATGGGAGAATTTTGAGATGGTTGCACTAAAATGTCGTAAGCAGTGCGCCAATATTTTGACAGGTCAGCCTGAGCGGTATCGCGCCACCCGACGCCAAACGCAAGAAATAGAGCGGTACCAGCGCCGATCAGAAACAGCCCGAAAACCTTAAAAAATGTGTCGATACTTCTCTTCAATATTTGTCTCATATTTGCTGTCCGGATAAAGATGAAGAAGCTCCTTATAAATGTGTTGTGTATGCTAAACGCTGTCATACTTTCAAACATATAACGCGAACAACTTTTAAATATATAATACGAATAATTAATAGGGAATATTATATATTTTTAGTTTATCATAAGCCTGAACCATTAAAAATGGTGGCAAAAACAGGTTAACAATAATTGTGACAATATTTAAAATATGACTCTTCCTTTATCTTTCCGTCACAATCAGTACAATGTTGTATTTCATATACCCCGTGTGGCCCCGATGAATTTCCAATACATCGTGAATCGTTACAAACATAACGATAGCCATAGACCTTGCAACTTGGGCATGAACCATTTGGTTCAAATTCATTGGCTGAAATTGGTTGAATCGAAACCACGGTCACGATTAAAAAAGCCACTACACAGATGAACAACACCATAGGCAGTTTCTGGACACAAATATCTAACACTTTTTTATTAATCATCACGGCTTCCTCCTAAGAACAAAAGAATATTGTCGAGTCTTAAACAAACTTTTCGGCAATTGCCACTGAAATTTTCTTCGATTCTGCAAGTACCATTACAATCACAACAATTATATTGATAATATTCACCATCGAAGTTTGGATATGCACAATGCGTGCGATCGGTACATTTAATTATTGAGCCGATATAGGTGCAGCTTGGGCATGAGGCAGGCTGAGGTGTTGTCGCTTGAGCAGACAGAGATGGCACCAGCATGATGCTAAGTACCAAAAATAAAGAGCCCATAAACAACATAACAGCGATGAAATTCATTGGCGAATGGCTAACTTTAAACATAGTATTTTGTATACCTCCTTTCAAACAATCCCGAAATGAAAACCGGGTTAAGCCGGCGGATCATTGATGATCCGTTCAAGATCACCGATCTCATCCGCGAATCCGGAAAATAAAACCTGCTGATCCCTGGACAGCAGGTATAAGTAAGGTGTGCCGGGGACTTTATATTCATTGGCCACATTTTCGTCCCATGCTACGATTGGGAACGGGAAGTCCTGTTCCTTTTGCATCGTTTCATTTTCAGATTGTTCACCGTTTGACATCATTATGATAGCAAGATCAGGATGATTCTCCGCAAACCGCTTTAATTCAGGCCAAAATTGCTGACATGCTGAACAAGTTGTTGACGAAAATACCAGAAATACATACTTATTTTCTGAGTTTGTCAACAGATCCTGCAGGGAAATCCGGTCACCATCGGTGGATTCTGCTGTAAATAGTGGGCTTTTAGCGCCTGTTTGTAAACCAACTGGAATTGTATAAGGGGTAAGAGCCGACAGAATTGCGTTTTGAAGCTGATTCATTCGTAAAAACAAGACGATATTTGTAATTAGTAATAAAAAAATGCTCCCCAGTATAATGTAATCATATTTGTTCTGTTTTTTCATCATCAGGTTGCCTCCTCTTAAGAAGATGAGAACAAGGATGATTCTTAATTTAACCAACCATGTTTCACCTATCCATTCAATTTTCCTGGGGCCCCATTCAGGAAATGCTAAGTAAGATAATAAATGATGTGCAATGATTCAACGATCATTATCAATGGTTTCTTGTTAAACCTGTTGTTTTTTTGTTAATCACAGTATACAAATACGCCCTGCCTTTTGGCCTTGCCAAAAGGCAGGGCGTATTTGTGATTTTCGGTCTATGGGTTTGTATTAATGTCGGGAGAAAGTTGTTGAAT
>CALCQT010000346.1 GCA_937894825.1 uncultured Anaerolineaceae bacterium | reverse complement strand
AAGCTTTACTTTCCGGCTCACGATACGATCACGGAAGAATAAAGCTTCATCCCCTTGTTAAAAGATTCAATGGGAGAAATTTCATTTAAAAGTTCCGCAATGCCTTCTTCTTTGAGCCGTTTGAATGAATCCAACTGAACTTCAATGAGGTCAGGCATCTCGGCAGCGCTCGGAATCCGCGAATAGGATTTCGATGCATGGGCTGTTGTCATAAATCGCCTCCTAAATATTTCACCTGGTCAGATGACAGATTGGCGCAACAATACGACCCGCCTTAAATATGCACATACCGACACGAAATATTATTTTATCATAAAATTGCCGGATGGTTGATAGAAGATTATATGAAATTTATACAGACGTTTACTGCGAGAACACAGCAGTAAATCTGTCTTTGCCAGAGTGGCCGCCTGTTAACCTCATTTTATCCAGTTTCGGAAGAAAAAGCAAGCGGCGAAATAAAAATTTATCCAAATCTTAAACTTTCTTCCTTGAAGGGGAACCTCATGGGCCAGAAATATCAAAGTTCAAATTCAGCGAATAGGCTTTCCGATTTGTTTGATATTTTACATATCGCTTTTGTGAAGGCGGCGGCGCAGTTCGGATAAATCCGCGGACTGCTCTTCAAGTTTTGCGCCAATATCCGTATCGCGCACACGCTTACGTGAGCGTTCTTCTTCAATTACGCGATGGGTGGAGACGATATCGCTGCAATTTGCGATGGCTTCTTCCTTTGAGCTAAACGGTTGATGCGCAGTCAGATGCAGCCCATGAGAGTTGTATAACAGTGTATACCCGGCAATCCCCGTCTGTTTATGGTAGGGTTTTGAAAAACCGCCGTCGATAATAATCAGCTTTCCCTCTGCTTACTGTAACGGGCACAAATACGAACAGCATTGGCGATACAGGGCCATGAGCCGGCAGCAGCTCCCATCCATAACAGATCATGGTTTCCCCATTGGATATCGACTGAATGATAGGCCATCAACGTATCCATAATCTTATCCGGGGAAGGTCCCCGGTCATAAATATCCCCGACGACATGTAAATGATCCACTACCAGTCTCTGGATCAGGTAGGAAAATGCGGAAATGATCGTGCCGGCCTGTCCTAATTTAATCAGGGTATTATAGATTTCCTGGTAATAGATCTGCTTATCTATCCATACTACCATGTTTCGCGGAAAAAAATAATATCGTATCTATTGATTCGATTGGAAAAAATACAGGTTTCAAAAAAATCCAATAAATGTGTCATCTTCGAGGTGGAGCTTTGCATTCACCTCGAAGTTACTCTTGCTCACCGAAGGGACGCTGAAGCGTCTCTTTCGGTTCCCCAAGAGCACCTTCGAGAGTCGAGATGACAAAACCCGTTATAATCAAGAGGTATGGACCTGTTTGATTACGCAAGCGAAAAGGAATTTTCCGGCAGCATGCCGTTGGCGGCGCGCATGCGTCCGCGCACGCTGGATGAATTCGTCGGTCAGGAGGATATCATTGGGCCGGGAAAATTGTTGCGGCGGGCGATCGAAAGCGATCGTTTGTTCTCTTCAATTTTGCTCTTCGGTCCTCCCGGCACGGGAAAGACCACGCTGGCGCAATTAATTGCTTCCCGCTCCCAGGCGAATTTTGAATCCATTTCCGCTGTGTTAGCCGGCGTGGCGGAGCTGCGCAGGGTCATTCAGGATGCTCAGGAACGCAAACGGCTGTACCGCAAGCGGACGCTGCTGTTTGTGGATGAGGTGCATCGTTGGAACAAAGCCCAGCAGGATGCGCTGCTGCCGCATGTCGAGACGGGACTGATCACACTGATCGGTGCGACGACTGAAAATCCTTATTTCGAGGTGATCCGGGCCCTGGTTTCGCGCTCCCGGATTTTCGAAATGCACCCGCTGGATGAGGCCGCTTTGAACACCATTTTGGATCGGGCGCTGACCGATGAAGAGCGTGGTTACGGAAAACGGAAGATTGACCTGGCGGCGGACGCCCGCGTACATTTTGTCGATCTGAGCGGAGGCGACGCCAGGAATCTGCTGAATGCGCTGGAACTGGCGGTGGAGAGCACCGCGCCTGACGATGACGGAATTCTGCGGATCACGCTGGAAGTGGCGGAAGATTCGATTCAAAAACGGGCGCTTCAGTATGATAAAGGCGGCGACGCGCACTATGATACGATTTCCGCTTTTATCAAATCAGTGCGCGGGAGTGATCCGGATGCGGCCCTTTATTGGGTTTCGAAAATGCTGCTGGCCGGCGAGGATCCGCGCTTTATATTGCGGCGGTTGATTATTTTAGCTTCCGAAGATATCGGGCTGGCGGATCCGCGCGCGCTGCAAATCGCGACCAGCGCGGCGGCGGCGTTTGATTATGTCGGCATGCCGGAAGGATATTATCCGATTGCGGAGGCTGTTCTCTATTTGGCGACAGCGCCGAAGTCGAATTCAGCCGGAGCGATTTTCAAAGCGATGGATCAAATCAAAGCCGAAGGCGCCGGACCGGTGCCAATTCACTTGATGGATTCCAGCCGGGACGCCAAAGGGTTGGGCCATGGCGCCGGGTATCAGTACCCGCATAGTTTTCCGGAACATTATATTCCGCAGCAATATTTGCCCAAGTCTGTATCGGGTGGATTTTATGAACCGACGGAACAGGGGTACGAGAAGGAAATTAAGGCCCGGATGGAGAAACTGCGCAAGGCCGGAAAACCGCCGGAGTAAATGTCTCAAAGCAGAATGTCAGGCAGGTCTGCGACAGAATCCAGGATGATTTTCGCCCCAAACAGCCGCAGCAGCCACTCGCTGTCCAATCCGCTGCGGACCGCTATGAACGAAGCGTGTGCGTGTTTTGCGGTACCCAGGTCGAAGATGGTATCGCCCACCATCAGGCAGCGATCCGCCGGGACATTCATTTGTTGTGCAACGTACCTCAGTGGCATCCCACTGGGTTTGGTGTAACGGCAGGTTTGTGAAGTCACCACAACCTCAAACAAATCCGCGATTCCGATCCGTTTCAAAAAGGCGTCGGTACTTTTCTCACCGCCGGCCGTTACGACTGCCAGGCGGTATTTTTCTGATAACCTGAGTAAAACGGGAACGGCATTCTCCATCAACGCATAGCGGTATTCAGACCCCTTTCCGGCCATCCGATTGTGAAGCTTGCTGAAAAGGAAATCGATTTGGAGGCGGTCGGCAAAAAAATACAATAAGCTTGTCAGGGTTTCAGCAGTCATCACACATTTTCGGATCACTTTTTTTACGGACCGCTCGGATAGCCAGAACAGAACGGGCCGAATCACCCGGAAAACCGCGTCAATATAGTATTCATCCGTTTCCGCGAGCGTTCCGTCAACGTCGAAGGCGATGACCTGAAAAAAGCCCTTATCAATTGGGAAATCGGGATTGCGTTTAATGAAAATTTCTTTCCTCACTGGAAATAAAGGTCGTTGTTTTGTTTTGGTATTTTCAGCCAAAACAAAACAACGAAGGTCTGATTTGCGAATTTTTATGAACAGCAACGATCAAAATATTGATTGCTGCCACCTTACATGGCCTGACCGCCCTGGACCAGATCCAGCAGCGTGGCAGTGTCAAATGAATCAGGGCTGACTATGAAGTATACGATGTCATTCTGACGAATGATTTCGATCCGCTCATTGGATTTGCCCGTCCAGAAAGTATCGCTGACCTTTTTCTCCCAGCGCAAGTTGTTGTAATCTGTGAGTGCTGCCTGAAATTCATCGGCGTCCTGTTCGGAATCCCAGATGGTTTTGCTGAAGAAAAATGGCTTCTCATCACAGCGGCTGAACTGAAAATGACCACCTCCCCAGCCTTCCGCAGCTGCCTGGGCCTTTTTATCCGCTATCCGCCAGGCCGGGTCATGAGCGCTGTTGAGCAGCCAAAGCAGATCGGCCTCGTTCAGCGTATTGTCATAAACCGCGTCACAGCTTTCGCTGATCAGATTCTGGAAAGGTTCGATCAGAATCGGAACCGGCTGGTCATCCGGGTAACGCTCGGGATGCATAATCTGTTCCGTGCTGACCGGCGGGATGACATAGAGCTCATTGACTGCGTCAAAACCTCCTTCCAGATAACGTCCGTAGACAAAATCAAACCCGTAGGTGTAAGGGAACAGAATTGATTCCTGGAAGTATTTCGGCGCTGAATCAAAACTTGCCTGGGTTTCCCCATCAACAGGCTCTTCCCGCAGATTCAATTCACCGGAGATCAGAGCCTGGGTCAATGTGGCATCTCCCTCAATCACGGACTGCAGTGCGAGACATTGCTCATCGTTGAACTCACAAGCTTCATCTGAGTATCCCAAATCACCGGCAAAGTCAAAGTGATCAAACTGGAGAAAATGGACGTACTCATGCGCCAGTGTCTGATTGTTCTGGCTGCCGCTGTTCTCTTCGATCAGATACATCTCTTTACTTTCGGTATCGTAAAAGCCTGCGATCTGTTCTGAGTAAAAATCCAGATAAAACTGTTCCAGGTCAAACCCCTCTGGAATGAAGCCCAAAGTCACCAGCAGATCGTGGTCGTCCAGAAAATCCTGCGCGCTTGTGTCTTCATAGAGTTGATCAATCAAATATTGACGGAGTTCGTCTTTCCCTTTATAAACCGGCGAAAAAGCGCTTTTCGCGGAAAGACCGCGAATTTTTTCGGCGGCAGCGACAATTTTTTGTTGTCGGGGCGTCAGCAAGGCGCCTTCAACCAGTTGGTCCTCAACGGCAGGTTCTTCAGTCTCCGGGTTCGTGCCGGATTCATTCAATTCAACCGGGCTCTCCCATTGGGTGATTTCTGTTGTGGTACTGCTGTCGCTTCGCGTCAGATAAAACAGACCGGCGGCAAAGACGGAAATCAGACAGCAGGCGATCAGCATGACCGCAGCTACGATGATGATGATAAGTGTGATTTTTTTGTCATTTTGATCCATGGCAGGGTTCCTCTCCTATTTCGTTGAGATTGGCGTTGGCAAAAACAATTACCGTCTCCAAAAGAAACAACCGGTTCTTTTCATAAGTTTACATATTTTTACTTATGACATTCATACTAATTAAGCCCGGACTGTAAAAATCTGAGTGCATATTGCGCTTCCTGGTAATTGGGGCGGATCGCCAACGCCTTCCGGAATGATTGGATAGCCGTCTCTGGCTCTGCGCGCAGCAGATGTCCCCAACCCTTCCAGAGATGTGATTCTTCTGAATACGGGTTGATCGTGAGGGAAAAATCCGCATAGGCGGTCAGGATGTCCGCGTTTCCGGAATGAAATGCCGCTGTGTAAAGCGCCGGATTATACAACAAATAGCGTTGCGGCAGCCCAACATTTCGTGCCGCCTGGAATAAGTTCCAGGCTTCCTCATACCGTTCTTTTTCCACCAGGACCGTTGCGGTGTTCAGCAGGGTAAAGATGTTCTCCGGCGCCATTTCAGCATCTCGCTGGAATTTTATCAGCGCATTGTTCAGATTAGCCGCTTCCGGGTAATCCTCATTCAGAATCCGCTGAACGTCCGATTCTTGCTCGTCGGAGAAAAGTATCAGATATTCTCTCAAAAAAGCATACCATGACGCCATCAAATCATCAAAAGGAATGGATTGCCCATTCCCTTTTACCGGATCAATATAAAAGAAAACTTTTTTCGCGGCGTCAAATCCGGTAAGCAACAGATATCTGCCGTCCCATAAATCATCACCTTTCCAGGCGGCAAAATCCCGCTCGATTGAGACTCGAATGACGACCTGCAGATCTGCCTGCAATAAATTGACCAGTAAGGTCTCATTTCCGTTGATCCGAGCCAGGGAATTGAACTCAGGATACGTTGTACTGACATAATCAGCCATTTCCTGAAGTGAGACGTTCGGGTCAAAATAGTTTGGTTTGACGGCTGCGGAAATCAGATATTGACTTTCATGTTCCCCCAAGTGACGCAGCAGGGCGCTTAGCGCTGCCGGACCGTCATTCTGGTAATCCCGGCGTTCGAAAACCGGCTCCAGAATCATCACGGCGGGCGCGGACTCTTCAATTTCCCCGGCTCCTGGCTCAAATGTTGCGCTTGGCTCTTCTATGATCCAGGCTACCCCCGGCGTGGCTGTCGGAATTATATCCGGGTCTGTGGACAGATTCGCTTCGGCGATTTCCGCCAGGTTTTCCGCAAAGACAACCTCCTCGGATGGAAGTTCGAGCGTCGGATAGGCCGCGGGCAGCCGAAACTGCTGTGGATCGGGCGTGTGAACGGGCCTGATCAAGCTTTTCATATACATACCGGTGTCGATGGCATAACTGCCGACTGTCTGGCGGACTTGCGGAACGCGGCTTCCCCAAAAAACAAAAACGGCCAGAATGACGATGAATATCAGAACTTTCGGCCAGATCTTTTTTTTCTCCTTATAAAAGAAAGGCCGTCGGCTATTTCTCATTTCGCTTTCGCTCGCTACGAAGGGAAACCAAAGTTCCGATCAGGATGATCAAAACCAAAATGGTACCGCCCGAGATCACGCCGATCGTTTCATTTTCATTTTCAAAGAACTCTCGTGGGAGATCCGGATAATGGTCAGGCAGCGGGGTCAATGTGGGTCGTGGCAGCATTGTCCCGTTTATGGATTCAGATGGGCTTTGCTGGTTGCCGGATAAAGAGAAATGGATGGGATCCCATAGAATCAAGGCGAACAACCCAATTGTGATCAGACAAAAAAAAGGAATCCAATTAATGCTATTTTTTCGTTTTTTGGAGGCTTTGTTTTTTCCCATTCGCTTAATCCAATTCTTCGATTGCTTCCTGTGCCGCCTGTTCGGGAGAGGCTGCGGTATTGATCACTTTTGAAACGGCGCTATTCAGAATAGGCGTAATTTTATTGAGAATCTGAGGGTTGGGAACCAAAGTTGCCACAGGGTTAATGGCGAGGATCGTTTCGTACTCAGCGTCATTTTGCCAGGCGGCATGTTCGGATTTGCGTACCGGAAAATAACCGGCTGCCGCAGTCCAACGGTCGTTAAAAATAGGATCTGCCAGTTTTTCGGCCAGTTTAATCGCATATTCCTGTTTGGCGGGATCGTCGGTGGTCAGCGCGATATTCCAGGTCGTCATCAACGGATAAGCGTTGTGGTCCGGGAAGAATGGAAGGGCGATGGCGTCAACGTCCGTCCCCTGATTATGCCGGTACGTTGAGAATTTCGAAACAAGGATACTGACGCTGCCTTCCAGAAACATCTGCCAGTTTTGACTGTTGTCGACAATCTGCGATAACGATGGGGGGAAGGCTCCGTTTTGACCGCCGGCCAGGAAAAAATGCAGCGCCTGGGTCAGGATGGACTGATCGAGCCAGGCTTGTCCCTGATCATCAACAAGTTTCCCGCCCATGGCGGCGTAAATGAATGTCGGAAATAAGGCGTCGGAACTGGATGGAGAAAAGGCAATCGGCAGTCCGCGGGACAGAATTTCATCCCAGGTCGTCATTTCCGCACCCGTCTTGCTGGGGCGAAAAACCAACACAAGCGTATCTCCTGCAATCGGAATTCCATAAATCAGATTGTCAATCACGGAAGCCTGTTTGGAGAAGTTGTACCATGTGCTCGAATCGGAGAAGATCGTAGTACGAATAGGATAGATCAAACCTTTTTGGGAAGCGGACAACAAATCCGCACGGTCAAGAAAAACCAAGGATGGGATCACATCTGGCGCGGCGTTTTTTGCGGCTGAAAGTGTATTGATGGCACTGCTTGTGCCGGCGGTCGCTTTGATTCGCAGAGACAGACTTACTTGTGGATTTTCGGACAGAAATTCGTTGATCAATTCCGAAAAAATCTTGGCTTCGTCCGTTCCCTGCGCGGGGTCAAATTGCGGAGGGATCCAAACCGAAAGATTGATCATTCCTGACTCCGGAGAAGCCGTCGGTTCTATGCCGTCAACTTCAGTTGTGTCATTCCCGGCAGGTCTGCTTTCCGAAGTTACGGCGACAGTGATTGTTGACGGCATAGCGATATTTACCGTTGTTGACGTTGCTGTGATCACGGGATCCGTGTTGGAAATGCTGCCCAATGGGCCTAAATTCTCATTGATAAATGTACAACCAGAAAACAGGCCGGTCACCACCAGGATGCCCAAAATCATTCGGGCCTGTTTGTGCATTCTTATTGTACGCATTGATTCTCCTCAATTCCGACCGGCAAGATTCCCTTTATTCCCGGCCAAAGATTTGAAAGCCCCGGGAAGGTTCTGCGCTGCGGGGATTGCTCCCGTTTCATGAAAAAACTGCCGACCATAGAACCTATTATATTTGATTTGGAGGACAAAAAGGATGAATCAGCAAAAAGAGGAAAATTAAGGTTCTATTTTTCTCCGACGTACGAGAGAAAAATAGAACCTTTACTGCTTCCGGAATTGATCAGATTTTTTTAATCCTCTGTCTGTCTACCTATTAACGGCATGGCAGTTTTTTTAGAGAGAAAATGGTTGTTCCAGCAGCGCGGTCAACAGACGGATGGAATTTAGCGTGTCATTCCAATCAACCATTTCAGATGGCGAATGGACATACCGGCAGGCGATCGAGACGCAGCCGGCGGGTACGCCGGAGCGGGTGAGCTGGATTGCGGCGGCATCGGTGCCCGCGAATCGCAGCACTTCCATCTGGTATGGGATTTCGGCTTTTTCAGCCGTATCTGTCATG
>CALCQT010000345.1 GCA_937894825.1 uncultured Anaerolineaceae bacterium | reverse complement strand
ACAACCCGGCAGCCCGGAGAACTTTATCGTATTTTTCCCGTGCCAGATCCGCCCGGCCGGTCGCCAGCCTTCCGACGCCGCAGACCTTATTTTTCACGATTGTTGTTTGGACAATCTGCAGATCCATCGGGGTTTTCAATTCCATCTCTTCCATCAGCCAGTTGACATTTGCGATCTGTTTCGCCAGTTCTTCCATTTTCAGCGTAAACACAGCATCGTCATCTTCGCAAATTGCCGTGTTGATTATGCCCGGCAGCTTCTGGATTTGATCCAATGATTCCTGAAGCGTCCCAATATAATGCGAAGCAGGGAAAACCTTGTCCTGAGCGCCGGCGCTTCCGATTACAGCCAATACACCGATCAAACTGACAAACATTGCGAAAATCACTTTATTTTTTTTCATTTTATCTCCGTCCCTTCAAGATTTTGAATTTTCTTTCCCGTTCTTTTTTTGAATAACTGCCATTGATTCAAACTTTATTCGGAACAGTATTCCGTAGTATATCATTTTTATGGACAGCTTTTCACTTATTATACGAATCGACGCCGCTTTTTGTTCCCGTTGGTTTTGTAATTATCTCGCTTTCGAAATATCCGATCAGAAAAACTGTCACCAATAAAATGCGACTGCGCCGGTTTTTGCCGCTGTCTACTAAAATTATCCCCAGTTGACAGCGGAGATGATTGCAATGAAACCTGAAGCGAAAAATAACGCAACGATAAATGCATTGAAAGCCGCACTCCCTTATACTTTTCCGGTTTTGGTTGGGTATATTGTGCTGGGTATCGCTTTTGGCGTTATTTTGACCGGACGCGGGTTTGCCTGGTGGCTTGCGCCTGTGATGGGATTGTTCATTTATGCCGGTTCGCTCCAGTTCGTCGCGGTCGAGCTGCTGGCGTCCGCATTTAATCCGCTGAACGCGTTCATCATGGCGTTAACCGTAAACATACGCCATCTTTTCTACGGAATTTCAATGCTGGAAAAATTCCGTGACACAGGGAAGGAAAAGCCCTATCTGGTGTTTTCTTTAACCGATGAAACCTTCTCCCTGCTTTGTTCTGTGACTCCGCCCGAAAATGTGGAGCGCAACCGCTTCTACTTTTTTATCTCCGCTTTGAATCAAGCCTATTGGGTCCTTGGCTGCACGCTGGGTGCAATCGGAGGATCCTTCCTGAACCAGGATACCAGCGGTTTTGATTTTGTCATGACCGCCTTATTCATCGTTATTCTGGTGGAACAATGGGAACAGACGCACTTTCATCTTCCGGTCTTGCTCGGCATTTTTATCTCGATCGGAAGTCTGCTGATTTTCGGACCGCAAAATTTCATTGTCCCGGCCATGGCAGGAATTCTGTCCGCCATGGCGCTTTTCCGTGGGAAAATTGAAGAAGGATTCCGGTCATGACCCAGCGGCAAATTTTGATCACGATCCTTGTTCTGTCTCTGGCAACAATTCTGACCCGAGTCCTGCCCTTTCTGCTTTTTCCCGACCACAAAAGGCCGCCGGAATTTATTCAATACCTGGGAAAAGTGCTGCCTTTTCCGGTCATCGGGATGCTGGTTGTCTATTGTTTCAGAAATGTGACTTTCACATCGTCTCCCTTCGGTGTTCCCGAACTGGCAGGTCTGGTCTATGTGGTTTTTGTTCATCGTTGGAAACATAACCTGCCACTGAGCATTGTCGGCGGAGTCGCTTTTTATGTCTTTCTGAGTCGGGTTGTTTTTTGACATGGTTTTCAGAGATATTTTCGAAAGCCTGACCACACCCCCCACAAAAGGGGTCTTCGGCGATAGTGGTATACTTTTAACATCAATTTTTTAAGATTAAATTGGAGTGTCAAGATGAATGTCTCCGTATCCCAATCGAACTTTTCCCATGCGCTCGGCGTCGTATCCCACGCGGTGGCCTCAAAGAGTACCCTGCCAATTCTGGTGAACATTCTGATTACAACAGAAAACGGGCAGTTGCGCTTGTCAGCCACCAATCTGGAACTGGGGATTAATTATTGGATTCCCGCTCAAATCAGTGAAGAGGGTGCGGTTACCGTGCCGGCAAAAATTCTGATCGATTTGGTAAACACGTTGCCAAATGATACGGTTCAACTCAAATTGGACGCCCCGACGCAAACGCTGTCCGTCCACTGTCTGCAAATCGTGACCGATATCAAAGGCATCAGCGCGGAAGAATTCCCGCCGCTTCCGGTTTTTGATCCTTCCGAAGCGATTGTTTTCGATATGCCCGAGCTGCGGAAGATGATCCAGCAGGTAGCCTTTGCCGCCTCCGCGGATGACGCCCGGCCGGTGTTGCAGGGCGTTTTCCTGAGTGTGAACGGGAATGAAATGACGATGGCTGCCACGGACGGTTTCAGAATCGCAGTGAAAAACAGCATCCTGAAAGAAACGTTTGAACAGCCGATCACCGCCATCATCCCGGCGCGCGCCCTGATGGAGTTGGTCCGCATCACGTCTGATTCCGATAAACAGGTGCTGGTGACACTTTCGACCGGAAAAATGCAGGTGATTTTCCACCTGGAAAATATCGAACTGGCGTCCCAGATCATTTCCGGAACCTATGTCGACTATAAGGCAATCATCCCCAAGAATTTCCAGACCACAACCGTCGTATCCACCGCTTCGCTGTTGAAAGCCTGCACGCAGGCAGCAATCATTGCCCGCGACAGTAAAAACCTGATCCGCCTGAATGTCCAGGTCCCCGACAACGGGATGGGCAAGATTCAGATCACCGCACAATCCGAAGAGACAGGCTTTTACGAAAACTTTATCGACGCCAATGTCGAAGGACCGGATATCCAGATCGCCTTTAATGTGCGGTTTTTGCGGGATGTTCTCGAAGTAGTCGATTCTCCCAATGTCTCGATTCAGACCAACACAAGCATGGCCCCGGGATTGGTGCTTCCGCTTGATGATGAGAATAATTATCGGTACGTGATCATGCCGATGCACTTTGGCTGATCTGTATTTTTCGAGAAAGATGATGGCGAATAACTCCTATAATTCCAACGTTCTGTTTTCGATACAAATTGTGCTGGAACAGTATCCGATTCTGCGGGACCGCATCAGCGAATATATGTATAACAAGCTGATTCAGGATGGATTCATCACCTTTGTTGATTTTGAAGAGCGCGTCCGTGAGTTTGCGCTGATGTCGCAAAAAAGGGAAGGGCTGCAAAACCCGTTTGCGCAGGAAGGTCAAAGCATCTGGGAAAACCGTCTGCAGCGTGTGCGCGCGCAATTAATTAATATTGAATTCTCTCAGCATTACACACTGGAGGTTTTCTCCGATCTGGTGGACGCAATCGTCCAAAACCGGCAAACCGAGAAACAGCCGCTCTTCATGTGGCACAATCTTGAATTCGCTTCGGTCGATACCATTTTTGAGCAGGCGCTCGCCATCGAACGGAAGCCCAGAGAAGAACGAAAGCAATATGAAGCCAAGCTGATGGGCGCCAAAGTGATGTTGATCCGCCGTATGATCAGCGATCAGTTGCCTTATATCGAATTGGCGAAGAAAATTTTCTCCATCCGCGACCTGATTGAAATCAATAAACACCGGATCGGCAAAGGCTGCATCGGCGGCAAAGCGGCCGGCATGATCCTGGCGCGGAGGATTCTGCAGGACGCGCCGGATGAAGAGATCCGCAGCGCGGTCACAGAAATGAAATCCTACTACATTGGCGCGGATGAATACGCCTCTTTTTTGTCTATCAATGACCTGGTGGATTTGCTGGACGCAAAATATGGCGATGAAGAGGAGTTCGCAAAGCGCTATCCTGAAATCGTCCAAAGTTTTGTCAAGGGAAACATCCCGAAAGATATTATCGAAAGCCTGCGGCGGGTCGTTCATGAGATTAACGGCAAACCGTTCATCGTCCGGTCATCCAGTCTGCTGGAGGATGGGTTTGGGCATACCTTTGCCGGAATGTACGAACGGTATATTATCCCCAATCAAGGCTCCGCAGAAGATGCACTGACCGAACTTTTGGACGCGATCCGAAAAATTTATGCCGGCTCGCTGGATCCCAAAGTGTTAGCTTATCGGAAACGCAGTGGTCTGATTGATTACCCGGAAAGCATGGGCATTCTGATTCAGGTCATCAGCGGGAATCACCATGGCAACTTCTATTTCCCGGACATTGCCGGCGTCGGATCCAGCAAAAGTCCCTTCCTTTGGACCGGTAACCAGGATCGAACGGTTCGCGATGACGGTTATTTACGCCTGGTGACCGGCTACGGTACCAAAGCGATCCGGCGAACAGGAAATGACTTCACCCAAATCATCGTGCTGAACGATCCGGAGAAAAACAAGGCTGTTTTTACGCTGGACAACCCGCTGCTTTCCCAGTCTGAGATGGACGTGGTCAACCTGAAAACCAACGAGTTTATCAGCATGGAAGTGGAAAATATCCTCAGCGACCGCTATCCGCTCTTCCAATGGGTCGCCCAGGCCTATCAGGAGGGCGCCCTGCTGCCGATCACGCGGGGAATCGATCCGGACCATTTCGTGATCAATTTCCGTGACCTGGTGAGAAAAACTTCATTCTCCCGGCTGCTGCGTGACATCCTGCAGATTTTGGAACGCGCTTATCAGGCGCCGGTGTTCATCGAGTTCACAGCGCTTGCCAATCTCGAAAACCCGGGAGCGCCCACATTTAATATTCAGATTGATAAATGCCGGCCAATCAACATCTCCGAAAAAATGACCCGCCTGTACACCTTTGAAGAGATCCCCGCGGAACGCATCCTGGCATCCACGGATTATTTCATTCAGAACGGATTTATCAAAGATGTGGACTACGTCGTCTATGTTGATTCGGAAGCGTGTAAAAACCTTTCACGTCAGGACCATTCCAACCTGGCCGAAATGATCGGTCTGGTCAACAAAGCGCTGTCCACGGAACGCTTCGTCTGCCTTGGCATGGATCGCTGGGGAAGCGTCGATCCTGCCGTAGGGCTCTCCGTCCGCTACGGGGATATTTCCAACACGCTGGCGTTGGTTGAGGTCAGTAATTCTGAGCGGAATCGGATTTCCGATCCGCCGATGGGAACCCAGTTTTTCCAGAATCTGCTGGAAGCCGGAATCTACATGATCCTGATCAACGAGAACACACCGGAAAGCATTTTTAATGATGAGTTCTTAAATACCCAGCCGAATATTACGGATCGCTGGTGTGACCTGCCGGAGAAATTCGTACCTTGCATTAAAGTCTTTCCCACCCGTGGTTTCAAAGGATCCACAACCATGGATATCGCTCTGGATCAGGAAGCGGGAAAAACAACCATTTATTTGCGGTAACGCTTTCTCCATAACCCGAAGTTGGAAAGACCGGCGTGTAAAAACATGCCGGTCTTTTTTTATGCAGCGCAATTCTTTCAATGATGCAGGTACAAAAGTAGAGATCATCTCACACATAAAACCATAATAAAATGTCATCTCGACTCTTGAAGAATCCCCTGGAGAATCTTCGAGAGTCGAGATGACACCATTTTGATATCCGAATCATTTATCACCATCTTTTACGGAAATCTCCCCCAGCTTTTACAGGATGCTAAAAAATTGAACAAAAAAGGCTTTTTTTTGTAAACACTTTTTGAGCGACCTTTATACAATGAAAAAGTACCGATATGGTATTGTGCCGGTGCGGCACAGAAAAATCAAACAAATCTTTTAGGAGGAAAAATGAAGAAAAGTTTTGCAGTACTGTCCGTCCTCTGTCTGTTGCTGGTTGCGATCGCAGCCCCGGTAGCAGCCGCGGATAAAATCGTTGTCGGATTTGCCCAGATCGGCCAGGAATCAGGCTGGCGTGACGCTGAAACCGAATCAATCCAGTCCTATGCCGCAGAACACAAGGACACCATCGACCTCAAATTCTCTGACGGTCAGCAAAAACAGGAAAACCAGATCAACGCCATTAAGAACTTCATCGATATGGGCGTCGACGTGATCGGTGTGGCCCCGGTGGTCGAAACCGGTTGGGAAGCTGTTTTCACTGAAGCCAAAGAAGCCGGTATTCCGATCATCCTGATCGACCGCATGGCTGACGTTCCGGAAGATCTGTACGCCACCTTCATCGGCTCAGACTTCATTGAAGAAGGTAAAAATGCCGCCATTGAAATGGCCAGACTGCTGGATGGCAAAGGTAAAATCGTCCAGTTGGAAGGCACCGTTGGTGCTTCTGCCGCCAATGACCGCAAGACCGGTTTTGAAGAAGAATTGAAAAATTACCCTGACATCGAAATTGTTGCTTCCCAGACCGGTGACTTCACCCGCGCATTGGGGAAACAGGTTATGGAATCCTTCCTGAAAACCTATCCGGATATCGTGGGTGTCTATGGCCATAATGATGACATGGTTCTGGGCGCGATCGAAGCGATCAAAGAAGCCGGTTTGAAACCGTCCGTCGATATCAAAACCGTTTCTGTTGACGGCGTAAAAGGTATCTTCGAAGCTATGGCCGCCGGTGAGGCGAACGTAACCGTAGAATGTAACCCGCTGCTCGGGCCGCAGTTCTTTGAAACTGCCTTCAAACTGGCCGCCGGCGAAGAAGTTGATAAATGGATTAAATCCGAAGAAGGTATTTACCGCCAGGAAACCGCAGCAGAAGATCTGCCGAACCGCAAGTATTAATCTTTTGCCGCTGTATTTCTATTGATGAAGCAGTTATCCGTCCGGAACAATTGTTCCGGACGGACTTTCCATCGAATCCATTTATAATACAATCATTCAAGAACAAGCTATCCTTGCAACGGGAGGATAAATTAATATGGGATCTGAAGCTGTCCTGCTTGAGATGAAAAATATTGTCATGAAATTCCCGGGCGTGATTGCGCTTCATGATGTCCATTTCAATTTAGTTCATGGAGAAATTCAC
>CALCQT010000344.1 GCA_937894825.1 uncultured Anaerolineaceae bacterium | reverse complement strand
GACCAATCTTGGGCTGCCTTTAGAAACCGCTGCCAATTGGGAGTGCCTACGTCCGGTAATTGATCATTTTGGAAATGGTTTTTATCCAGAAGATTGACAGCATGTTGACAGCGTTCATGGTAGCGGATGCTTTGATTGATCTCTTCAATATGAACGTCAGAGAGCTGCTCGTCTGCCTGAGTTAGCTGATTTGCCAGGTTTTCCAGCGCCTGGACGTGTTTATTCAACTTCTCAATCTGCTCTTCCACCTTGTCCAGGGCCGCGTTTGCAATTTCAATCGCCAGGTCACTGCGGTGCTTTGTTTCGATATCTGATAAGGTCGCAAGCTCTTTCAGACGTTTTATATCCGTCTGAGGGCTTAATGTAGAAATGATCTGGCTGACTTCGGAATTTCCTTGAAAGACTGCGCTATACTCACAGGGCTGGCAGCAATCCTCGACTTTTTTTGCCAACCTGGAGCACACCTGATCGGTGACATCGGAGAGTTGCTTCAGATAGGCCAGGCCGGCCGGCGAGAAGCTGAACTCGTTCTTGCCCGACATATGGGCTTGAACGCTGGTCGAATCAAATACATAAAACGATGAGAGCTGAGGGCAAGGGCGATCCATACGATGTTGAATCGTGGATTCAGCATCATTTGAAATGATTTCAATTTCCGCTGTTAATGCGGCCTTGCCGGAATTTGGCTTAGTAATGTCAGGCAAAATCTCACGGTCACCGCGGGTGAAGCCGGCGCTACCCAACACCCGAGCGTATCCAGATTTTCCGGAGCCGTTTTCTCCATAAATAATCGTCAATGCCGGATTAAACGTTAATACCTGGTTTTCCGCCAGAGCGTTGATATTTTTCAGGTTGGCAATCTTTTTTAACCGAGTCTTGCATCCCTCAGTGATCGGGGCTAAGGTTCGCTTGTAAAAATGAGGGACAGATCGAGTGTAGCTCTTTTCAGCTAGTCCTTTATCTTCCAGAAGAAACTGCAATAGGGTCTGGTAAGTGTTTTCCGTAAATTCCTTACCCGAAATGATCTGATCGAGCGCGACCTGCTCCCAGTAGGGAAGTTCTTTCCCCCATTCTGCAATTTTTGCGATGGCAGCTTGCATGATAAACCCTCCCCGAAATCTGTAGCTCAGACATCATTCCTTGAATTTATATTCTTCAGCAAGAAATGCTCGATATGTGTGCTTAATCCAATACGTGCGTAAACGTAAATATCTGTAACTCAGTATTACAAAAAACAATAATCCAATTCCTAAACAGATCCATGCGAACTCAGGTTTGATAACAATATATTTTAAAAACAGAATCCATAACATTAAAGGAACTGATAATAAGATACTCTCGGTAAAATTTACCAAATCCTGAGCGCGGATAGCCAACGCGCCGGCCTCTCCTTTTTGGTTGATGACTATAGCGCGAACCTGGAAGAACCAATTAGCAAAATTGGTTTCGTTGATTTCTTTTTCTTCACCATAAATTTTCTTCAGACGTTTGATTATCAGACAAATATTGGTTTTTGAAAGGCGCTTTCCTTTGTGAAGACGTATTCGCCATCCTGATTTCGTCTGGTAATCCACAACCCAATTTTTTGGATCTCCAAAAATTCGACGCAAAAGCTTGGTGACTATTGTATTCAATGGAGTCAGGATAAAACCGATAACGTAAGGAAAAATCAACAGGATCAGGCCCATAATTACCGGACTAATTTTATCTGTTATTTTTTGTAATTGTTCGAGTTCATTTATGAGTTTTGATCTATCGTTTATTGGTAGATAGATCAATACAAAATTGAGAAACCAGAGAAATCCTGATACATAATAGTTGAAAAAATCTTTGATAGTTATGAAACCTGGAAAGTTCATTCCCCCTCCTAAAACGAAATTGTATTTTCTGCTTGCCACATTGTATGTTTTAAAGAATAATTTACTTCATCTAAAAGGATAAGAAGCACGTTAAGGGAATGTGAGAGCTGGGAATTATCATATTCCAATTGATTTCCTGCTTGTGGACTCACGTATAATAAGCTCCGTTCCTACAACGATATCTGTCCGATAGCTGTCTTTATTTTCCAACAGGTCGAAAAGCAATTTGGTTGCCAACCGCGCTACCTGTCTTTTGGCGGTTCTGATCGTCGTCAATGCCGGCTCCGTGTGCAGCCCCCACTCGATATCATCAAATCCCATCACACTCACCGCATCGGGCACCTTGATCGCTCGCTTTTGCAGTGCTTTCATCGCACCGATCGCGAGTTTATCCGTGCACCCGAATACCGCCGAAAAAAGGATGTCTTCAAGGCTGTTCACGGCGTCGATGCCGTCATTAATACTAACGCCGTCACATTCAATGATGCGTGGCTTTAAAGGGAATTCCTGTTTTCCCAATGCTTGCAAATAACCCTGATAACGATCCTGAATGCTTTTGTGTCCGAGCGGACCTGTCAGGCAAAGGATATCCCTGTGCCCCAACGAAATCAGGTATTCGACCGCGCTCTGTGCTCCCTGAAAATTATCCGTATTCACCGAACTGAACCCATTGAAACGATTGTCGATCAATACGGTTGGAATTCCGATTTCCGCGATTCGCTCAAACAAGCGGGGATCGATATCTGCGCCGGCAATGATATGTGCCGTTGGATGGCTTGATTCAAAAATTGCTGAGAACTCATGATCGGCAGGACTTCTTTTGTTGATAATGTTAAATGAGACGTTGAATTGATTTTGCTGCAACTCTTTGGTGATTTCCTGTGAAATCACTGAATAAAACGGATCTGTCAGATAAGAATCATTGACGCGGATGGTCAGATTGACAGTTTGTGTCGCGTTTGGATTTTTTTCAGGCGTTTTCAGACGTTCAGGGCGAACTGTAGGCTGATACCCCATCTCTTCAATGGTCTGTAGAATTTTGGATCGTAATTCGATGCTGATACCAGGCCTGTCATTGATCGCTTTGGAAACGGTTGAGACAGAGACATTCATTTTATCCGCAATATCTTTTAAAATAATCGACATTTTTTTACCTGTTTTGAAAAATATTAGTAATTGTATCCCGACTTAGCGATGGGCGTACAAGAAAAGGTTTCAAAAAAAAAGTTTTCTTGCCCAAACTTCGAATCTCAGGCTTTGATGGGGAATCCGGCAGGGCCATGAGTGATTCGGGTGTCTGGATGTATTAAAGTCGGCGCACCTTTCCAGATATCTTTTTCATCGCTTAATAAATCGTTCTGGTCAACGAAAATATTTCCTTTTCTTAGAAAATAACTTGTTCGATTTGTCTCTATTATACAATAATCCTCTCATAAAAAGCAAATTATTTCCATTATTTGACGAAAAATAAAGAAATATATTGACTTTATGGAAAATTATTGTTAGAATTATTTTTGTAGTTCATCTGACAAAGAAATTTTTTCGTTTATGTTGGAAATTTCCTTGTCGTTTTCCTGATGTGTCACTGAATATTATTTTGTTTGGAGAGAATCATGGTTGATACCTATGTTGGAGCCTGGCCGGTTTTTGACGAGGATTACGAAGAAGGTCTTGATAAAGCATTCCTTCGATATAAAGAAGCGGGTATTAAACATTTGATGTATGCCGGGATCGCACATACGTTTGGCGTCCATCCACAATACTACCAAAATACAAAAATTGATCCACAGGTACAGATTGATTTTGAAACAAATCATGGTGATTTGTTCGGAACGAAGTATCATCTTGTCAATTCGGATTTTAATGAAGTTCGTCTATTGGCCCGGAAATACGGTCTCAATTTAGAGGTCAATATCACTCCCGGAGTGAGCGAGCCGATCGTTGCCGCTTACCCGGATGTAGCCGTTATGGACGTGGAAGGCAATCGGAGCAAACATTGGATGTGCCCCTCCAATCCGGATGTGCGTAACTATTTTGCCGGCCGGGTTGAAGATATTATCCGGCATACCGTGGGCATCCGTGAAGTTGAGTTGGACGTTGTGAGCATTGATTTCTATGATCCTCAGGTAGTTCCGGATTGGGTCCCGCCGGAACTGAATCCTTTAGGACGCCTGGCGATTGGCAATTGTTTTTGCGAGCATTGTGTGAAAAAAGCCAAAGACTTTGGTATTGATGTAGACGCTATCAAGGGGGAGATCAAGGCCATCAACCAGGATGCTACAATTCTGACCTATCAACAATTTACCAATTTGTCGGACTCCTATCGGGGAATATTTGATATTATCCGGTTTTTGCTGCGGAATCCCAAAATCTTAACTTGGCTGAACTTTCGCGCTTCATTGGTGAACGATCATGTTTTGAATTTTCGCAATTCTCTGAAGAAAATTGATCCGTCGGTTTTGCTCTCCAGTGATCTGGTGGCGCCCAGCTTTTCATGGACGCTAGGGCAAATTTATGCCGACCAGCCAAAAATGACGGATATGACGAAGTTGATGCTTTACCACAAACGGATCGGCAGTTTCGAAGCCAAACCGTTGCAGCGGATCCAGAAGGCGATTCCTGATATCTCGGATCGGGAAATTCTGGAGCAATACTATCGCTTGAAAGGATTCAGTGGGCCGCTGGATATGGCGCAATTTATTGCGCATGGGATTGATGTCGAAAATGTTTATTATGAGGTTCGTAAAGCCAAGTTAGAAGTGGGGGCGAATCACAAAATTATTGCGGGACTGGTGGGCGATCCCCCCGCAACGGTGGAAGACGTGAAAAATGCTGTTATGCTGGCAGACCGGGCTGGTGCGGACGGTTTTATGCTTCATTTATGGTATCGCAACGCACCCAAAGAAAATATCGTTGCTTTCGGCGAGCAGCTGAAAACGTTGGGAAGGATTGGTTAATGAACAAGCAGAATTTTATTGAAAACACATGGCAAGAAATGGCTGAAAACAAAGCGAAATGGCCGTTGGTCGTTTTGCCGGTTGGCAGTATCGAACAGCATGGCTGTCATGCTCCGCTTGGCACGGACCTGATGATTGCTGAAGCGATGGCAAATTCTTTAGAAGGTGCCCGCATCCTGCGGTTACCCGGTGTGCCGGTCGGCGTCTCCGAATATCATCGCGATTTTTGCGGATCTTTGTGGGTAAGCCCGGAGGTTCTGAAACAATATGTTGGCAGCATCATTAAAAGCCTTTATTTCCATGCACACGTCAAACTGATCCTTTTCTTCGAAGCCC
>CALCQT010000343.1 GCA_937894825.1 uncultured Anaerolineaceae bacterium | reverse complement strand
CGAGATCTACGCTCTTTCCCTACACGACGCTCTTCCGATCTTCATTCCGTCCAACCTTTTACTTTAGAATATTAGCAATTTCTAATATACTAATATATCTATGCTTTGTCAAGACTGAATCAGCAAAAAATTGAAATTCTTTCAAAATTCTGATAATTGAGCAGGTCATTTGCCGGAGCGCAAAAACGGGGTTCCTATCGTGAAAATCATCCGATTTATATCGGATGACCTATAATTTGTATAAGCGAAGAAAACGTTCTGGCAAAACCAGATTTTTTTGCCGAATTTGCATCAAAAATCAGTTATCCAGGGCCAATGATGTTGTCCAAGTATTCTATTTACCTGAAAAGAGGTTTTTTATGGAAAAATTTTCCAACCTGTCGATGATCGAAGCATTGTCAAACGCCAATGGCGTGTCCGGTTTTGAGGATGAGGTATTGGCAGCCGCCCGGCAATTTGTGCCCGCCGGCGCGAAAATGGAAGAAGACAGTCTGCGCAACCTCTACATCCATCGAAAAGAGAACGGCGGCGAGGGAAAAGTCCCGACCATCCAATTGGATGCACACAGCGACGAAGTGGGCTTCATGGTACACGCTATCCGCCCGGATGGAACGCTGAAATTCATTCCGATGGGTGGTTGGGTTCCCAGTAATATCCCCGCCCACCGGGTACGGGTAAAAACCGCGGATGGGGGCTATATCACTGGAATCACGACGTCCAAACCGCCCCACTTTATGAACGAATCCGAAAAAAATACCCCGATGACTGTCGATCAGATGTCGATCGACGTCGGCGCTTCTTCCCGCGAAGAGGCGATCGAGAAATTCGGTATCCGCATTGCCGCTCCTGTTGTTCCGGACGTCACTTTTGAATATAACGAGCGCCAGGATCTGATGATCGGAAAAGCGTTTGACTGCCGCCTGGGTTGTGCCGCGCTGATCGCAACCGTCCGGGAATTGGACGGCGTCTCGCTGCAGACGGATGTCGTGGCAGCCATGTCCTCACAGGAAGAGGCCGGTATGCGCGGCGCTGAGGTGAGCGTAAACCGGGTCAGGCCGGATATCGCCATCGTTTTTGAAGGCTGCCCGGCGGATGATACTGTCATGGAACCTTATATGGTTCAAACTGCTATCAAACACGGTCCGATGCTGCGGCATATTGACGCGCGTATGATCACCAATCCGCGCTTTCAGCGGTTTGCACTGGATCTGGCCGTTGAAACAGGCATCCCGGTTCAGGAATCCGTCCGCACTGGCGGCGCGACCAATGGGGCGCCGATCCATCTGGCTCAGCAGGGCATTCCGGTCATCGTGATCGGCATTCCGGTACGCTATATCCACACCCACTACGGGATCGCGGCTTACTCGGATTATGAAAATGCGGTGAAATTGGGCGTGGAAGTCTGCAAACGGCTGGATCGGGAACTGATCGCATCTTTCTGATGTGGGATTCTTCGTCGTTATAAATATGATCAGGTGTCAAAAGTAAATATTCACGAAAAAATTTAGAACACTAAATGTGTCATCTCGACTCCCGAAAGGGGCGCCACAGGCGTCCCGTCGGGACGGAGAGACCCTCAAAAACCAGCAGTGGCCTGAAATTCTCCAGAGCAAGATAATTTGAACATTACCGTATTCTGGAAAATATCAGATCCTCAATGATTGTAATTTACTACTTTTAATGCCTGAATTAAATACAAAAGCGGATCGAAATCATCGCCCCGAGAACAACTGCTTACGCCGCCAGGTGATCAGTGGCGCCAACAGCCGGCGCAAATAATAGCGAACAAAAATTGGCGAGATGCGCGAACCGCCATCCCGCAAATGGACTTTCAGCATCTCCGGCCAGCAGCGCGCATCAGATGAGATCGTTTTTGCGTCCTCATGCAGCCGGAAATTCGCCAACGTCCGGCCCGGGAAATAACGGCAGGGTGCTTTTCGCGCCAGCCGTACCCACAAATCATAATCCATGGCAAAGAAAAATGAATCATCCAGCGGACCAACCTGAGGCCAGAGTTCGGCGCGAAAGAAAAAAGCCTGCTGAGGAATATGAACATACCCCCGCTGCAGCTTCTTCAGGTCGGTTTGCCGGGCATTGAAGGCCCCAATTACGCTCCCGGAAGCATCGATATAATTGCAATCGCCATAAACGAAACCAAGTTCCGGGTTTTCCATCAGGTAAGCCACCGCGGTAGAAATCGCGCCCGGCTCATACGTATCATCCGAATTAAGCCAGGCCAGAATTTCGCCCTTTGCCCGATTGAAACCTCTATTAATAGCGTCTGTCTGCCCTTTATCCTTTTCAGAAGTCCAAAAAGCAAGCCGGGCTTCATATTTCCGAATCAGGTCAACGCTGCCGTCATTCGAACCACCGTCGATCACAATGTATTCGATATTCGGATAGTCCTGATTCAGCACTGACAACAGTGTCGCCTCAAGATAGCGCGCCTGATTATACGACGGTGTAATAATACTGACTAACGGCATTTTCTCCATTCAAAGGTTCCTATTGTTTACCAATAAA
This sequence comes from uncultured Anaerolineaceae bacterium, assembly GCA_937894825.1. Taxonomy (GTDB): domain Bacteria; phylum Chloroflexota; class Anaerolineae; order Anaerolineales; family Anaerolineaceae; genus Flexilinea. Next base: position 2,628 of record CALCQT010000343.1, on the reverse strand, counting down.
CCATTTTACTTTTGACGTTCATTTCTTACTTTAGTTCTCGCAGATCAAAAATTAAATAGTCTGCCGTTTGCCGATAGACCTGTGCATGTTGTAAAAGCCAGCGCTGCAGCCGCGGCTGTTGATAATAGGCCTCAAAATCGGTCACAATCAGGAACTCACGATTCTGCATTGTTTCCCATATCGTGGTCATGGCCTCGCCCTCTTCCAGTCGTTCGACGTTGGCATCCCAGATCATCGGTGTGCGCAACCCCCAGTATATCATCCCCGCGCCGTAGTCATCCATCACGCCGATGGTGTTAATCTGACCGTCATACGGATCCAATTCCCGCGTCAGTTCCTGCCACAGCGCCGGCCAGGCACGATAATCCGTCCTGTTCAGGGAGAGGAGGCTGTCAGCCAGCCACCATCCGTTCAGTCCGACCAGCAGAACCAGAACCGCCAGAGATGAAAGTATTTTTCCGCTCGAGAGTGTCCGCAGACGGGCAACCACAAAATCCACCAGTCCGCCCAGCCCCACCGCCAGCAGCGGGAACAAAATCAGATGATAGTAATCGTGCGTACCGATATGATGTGGCAGTACCCAGCCATAGCAAAGATAACCCGCAAAATATCCCATCCACAACAAACGGTACTTCTTCTCCCGTAAGCCGGTTGTCCCCAACAATGCGCCTATTGCCAGAGGCAAGCCAAAAACCTGTTCGATTTTACGGATCCAACGTACATAAAATGCCGGAGAGATGATTTCCCGCCAATAAAAACGGTCCTGATATTGCTGAACCAGAAAGCCCTGCACAAAATAACCCCAGAAATTGTAGATCAACACCGGCAGCAGACTAAGAACGGCCACCAGCCAGAGTTGAACAGAACGGACCGCTCCCCGAAAACCTCGAGCCCCCAGCACAAAGAACAGCATCGCCAGACCCAGTGGAAAAACACTGACCTGTTTGACAAAGATCGCCGCACCGGCCAGCAGTCCGGCCAGAAGCGCGCCCCCCAGCGTGGGATGCGCCTCCCAATGGCAAAGCGCCTCCAGCGCCCACAGGATCAGCGCAACCATCAGTGGATCGGGTTGAAATGAGCGGCTGGCAAAAACGCCGTATGGGAAGAACAGGAAAAAAGCCACCGCGGTCATTGTCCCCGCCGTGCCAAAGAATCGGCGGCACAACCGGTACAGCCCAATCGCGCCCAGCAGCCAGAAAAAGATCGAACAGGCTCGCGGGACGCGCAAATCAGCATCGCCCACGACCTGGTACAGCGCAGCCGACAAATACTCCAGAACCGGCGGTTCGATCCACAGCTCCTGCACGCCGCGCATAATTGCTTCATGCTCATACTCGGCGCCCAGATCCGGCAAATCTCCGCCATGATTCAAATAGACCGCACGGGCGATCAAGGCAGAATGGAGTTGGCGCGCCGGATGAAAATCCAGCGGCGGATCGTCAAAATCAACCAACCGGATCGCAAGCCCTAGTACAACGATCAATAACAGCGTGAGTATCCGCAGTGTTTTTTGCTTTTTTGTTTCATTCATTTTCAGGCAAGGTTTCTCTCAGATCATAAATTGTGAAGCCGTTTCCGGCATAATACACCGGGTGTGAGACAAGTTCGGTGTGCAGCTCCGGCTGTGCATCCAATTCTTGTGACACCGTCACGAGAAAGAAATCATTTCCAGCCGTCTGTGCCGTAAAATAAGTCTCAAAATCCATCCCGTCACGCCCGGCCAGTGAAAACAAAGCGGCGTCTTTGGAATCCGGCCAGACCGCATCCGGATTCCGCCATCCGAAATAGTTCAGCCGTAAGCCGTAATCACCGGTCAGCGCGATAAAAGTTGCACCGGCCGGAATGGCTTGCGCGACCCGCCGCCAACTGGCGGGTTCCAACGTATAATTCGTCCCACGCAGTGTTCCGCAGGCCGCGTAGGCACCATATCCGGCAGCCAGAATCGCGACCCCGGTAATCCCGGCCTGACGGATTTTTGGCAGTCTGGAAGCGCCTTTCACAAGAATATTTCCCAGTGGCAGCAGCGAAACGGCAATCAATGGGACCAGAATCAGACTATAATACTCATGCGTCATTGTCTGATAGGGCACGGTCAGACCATATAAAAAATAACCAGCCCACCATCCGCTGAGCAGACCGCACAACCGTTTTTCCGAAAGCAGAACGCCCCAAAGCGCCAATAACGGCAGGATCAGTCCCGTCAATCCTTTGATCATGGCGATCCAGCCGGCATAGAATTTTGATGTCAGGATCATCCCGGAAAGGGACACGACCCAAAAACTCAGAAAATCACCCGACCGGCCCGGATTTAAGACCAGGTAATACACCAGCGAAGGAGCGAGCATCACCAGACCGCCAAACAACCCATGCAGCAGTGTGCGCCGCCATGTTTCCCGGTTGAGCATCACCAGCAGACAACCGAGGAACATAAAGCCGACAAAAAAACCGGCAAAAACTTTGATCAGAATAGCGAATCCGCCTGTGCCCCCCGCCAAAAGCAGGCGCGGCACGGAAGGTTTTTCCATCCAACATACCAACGCCCAGGCCGTGATGATCACCCAGGCGCACATCCAGGGATCCGGCTGAACCGAGCGTCCGGCGATGATGCTGAAAGGCAGAAAGAAATAG
>CALCQT010000342.1 GCA_937894825.1 uncultured Anaerolineaceae bacterium | reverse complement strand
ACACTTCATGGCGGCTCACTGATCAGATTAAAGAGGTGGAGTTTACGCTGATTACGTTTGAAGGAAATGATTACAAAGACGCAATGAACTGGCTCGGATGCAATCATCATTGTTATCAGGATTGCGTAAAGGCTTACATCGTCTTTAATTTAGGGGAAATGACTCTTTCCACTTTGCGGGATATTGCCAATGCGTTTATTGCGCTTGCGCCTAAATTTATTCCAGGAATTCCTTTCAATCCACTTATTGCTGCTTTGGCGGCAACGCTTACCGTTCCGACTTCAACAATGGAATTGATGAATTGTTTTGATTCTTCATCTTTATTTATGCCATATACTTGAGTAAGAGCATTAACTTCAGCTATTTCTATTGGAGAGAGTAATAAAGCATCCGAAAAGGGTATTGGAACCATTCCAACAACAACTGCTGCTGCGGTTGCTGCACCGGTAACTCCATGTGCCATGGCTCGCTTACGGTTGAGTTTGAAGCTGGCAATGTCTTTTTCGGCTGCTTTTACACCCTCCGGCATCAATTCGTTGGTTGCATCTATGAGTTCGGTAACTCCTGCCGGTGGGGCATAAGCGCTATCGTTCAGAACAAATGTAGAGGCTACAACTGGAATTACTTCCCGTAAATTTGTTGAGTAATGCTTTTGTTTTGCAAAAGCATTATGTACCATATCAATATTTTTCTTTCTGTCAGGCTCAGAATAGGATTTTGTGATTACAACGATGACTGGAACTGACTTCCACATTGCTGTCGCTTGAGATAGGTCGTTAATCGTTTTGTGGAATAGTTTGCTGGCAGTACCGTCTATGCAAATCCATATCAGATTTATTTGCGTGTCCTCGAATCCTTTCTTCGCACTGTCCTTTGACCATTTTCTTATTGCATTTACTGCTTTAATTTGTTTAATCAAGGAAGGTTCAAATCCAATCGTATCTATAATGCGAAAAGGTATCTTTTCGCTTTCGTATATCGTCAGTCCATTTGTAGTTCCTTCTGTTCCCCAACCTGTCTCGGCGACTTCTTTGCCAAGAACTGTGTTAATCAGGGTCGATTTCCCTACCCCTGAGTTGCCAACAACTAATACATTTCCTCGTTTCATAGTACTTTATCTCCTTTGTAGTTGATGCTTGTTATTGAAGAATTCAAATTCTTCTACTCTGCAACAGCCTCTGTAAATTTCGCGCAATCCGTTCGTTCCATTGATGATCACCAGAAAACATGCAAACACACAGAACGCAGATGGGATCACTTGTTGGTGGTTTTCAATCTACTAATCAAAAGAGCCAGTTATTCACCAATGTAAAGAAAGAGGCAGAAAGTCATAAACGACGTTAGTTTTTCCAAATTGCCGTTATTTTGTTTTAAATGCCTTCAATTAATAATTGTATTGCTACAAATAATTTTATCATCTGCACGGCAATCTGTAATTTTCTAAAGATGCTGCAGTCAATTATGTTTCTGTCTGTTTCTGTTAAACCAAACACAGGGGGAAAAAAATAAGCTACATTTTGTTGATTTACTACCAACAAAATGTAGCTTATAACTTGGTGGAGATGGCGGGAGTCGAACCCGCGTCCGAAAGAATCGACCCGCGAATATACTACGAGCATAGTTCGTTGATTGGTTTAGCCTGTTGAAGGAGCGACGAACAAAACCTTTTCAGGCGATTCACTCAGACCCGAAGGCCCTCTTTTGTTCCGCGTCGTGAATCCGCGGGCAGCATCCTGACTTTGTGTCGCCCACTCCGCGATCGGTCAGGAGTACGATGCGGGTGGACGTGACCTGAAGAGGTCAGGCGGCTAAGCCGTCTCGCTTAGGCAGCGAGGGGCAGAGCAGCGTAGGAAGTGCGATTGTTGGCACTTAATTGTTTGCACTGATTTTACGAGATCGGTACCTCTCGGCTCGCAATCCGGGACCAGCCTCCCCCGTCGAAACCAGGGCATCCCCAATTGGACTATTATTATACAACGGTTGCGGCGGCGGGACAATCAGAATTTTGTCAGAAATCCAGGCGACAACGGCACTCGTACCAATTACGGACAAAACCCCGGACCTTTTCGAAATCGAATCCCCTTAGTAAAATAGTAGAGCCGCCTGATTGGGCGGTACATTAAAATAGGTTAAAGGAGGTGGCGGATGCTTTCGTTTTATAAAAATAATGAATTTGATCTGGAAAAACTGGATGAGGCTGCTCTGAATTGTTGGATCAATACCGTCAACCCCACTCCGGAAGAGAAAGAATTCATCTGTAATTTGGGCATCCCGTTGGATTTTCTGACCTATTCCCTTGATATTGATGAACGGTCACGGATTGAAGAAGAAGACGAAAGTACCATGCTGATTGTTGTGCGCGTTCCTTTTTTCCGTGGTGAAAATGTAGACATCCCTTTTGTCACCGTGCCGTTGGGGATCATTCTGACAGACAAATATCTCGTAACGGTCAGCAGCCAGAACACAGAAGTCATCCAAACATTTGCCAGTGGAAAAGTCTCGAAATTGTCCACGACCAAACGTTATCGTTTTGCATTGCGGCTGTTGATGATGGTAACGGTGAAATTTCTGGCCTGGAAGACAAATTATACGCTTCCATGCAGAATACCGAATTATTAAACCTTCTGAAATATCAAAAGAGTTATGTCTATTTTTCGCAGGCCTTGAAACAGAATGAGCTGACGCTGGTACGTTTGACCCGTTTGCGGGCTTTTAAGAAATATGAAGAGGATGAGGATCTGCTGGAAGACGTCATCACCGAAAACACACAGGCGATTGACATGACGAACATCTCCAGTTCAATTCTCGCCTCATTGATGGATGCCTTTGCTTCGGTCATTTCAAATAATCTGAACGTTGTGATGAAGATCCTGGCTTCCGTCACGATCATCATGAGCATCCCGAATATCATTTCCGGTTTTTTGGGCATGAATATTAATTTCCCGGATTTGATCTCTTCCCATCCGCTGGCAGCTGTGGTTGTTTTGTCCCTGGTGGGGGTGTTGATGCTCATTTCAATTGTACTTTTTCAAAAATGGAACTGGTTTTAAAAAGGAGGCGGATATGCGGTTCATCAGATTTCAAAAACAGGGCGTTGCAGAGCCGAAAGCGGGTTGGATTTATGAAGACCGGGTCGGAGAGATCGAGGGCGATCTTTTCTCGGAATATCGCCGGTTGGAAGCCGATACCCCGATTGAGAATGTAAAATTGCTGGCTCCCTTGGTTCCCGGAAAAATTGTGGCTGTGGGCTGGAATTATATTGATCACACCCGGGAATTTAACCGGGAAATTCCGGAGATCCCCACCATTTTTCTGAAACCGCCGAGCGCGGTGGTCGGCATGGGCGACGGAATTGTTTTGCCGGAAATTTCCAAGCGCGTTGAGCATGAATGTGAACTGGCAATTGTGATCGGAAAAAAAGCAAAGGCGATTCTGGCGGAGGATGCTTACAATTATGTCTTCGGATATACCGCTGCCAACGACGTGACGGAACGAGAGCTGCAGAAAAATGATGATACCTGGACCCGCGGGAAGGGTTTTGACACTTTTTGCCCGCTGGGCCCCTGGATCGAGACGGACTTTGAGCCGGCGGACGCTATGCTGACCTGCCGTGTGAATTCCGAACTGCGTCAAATGGCCTCCACCCGTGATATGATTTTCTCAATCCCTTCAATTCTGGCCTTTATCTCTTCTGTGATGACACTGAATCCGGGGGATGTGGTTCTGACCGGAACGCCGGCGGGGACTTCTCCATTGGAGGCAGGGGATGTGGTCGAGGTGCAGATTGACGGTATTGGCAGACTGGTAAATCCGGTCGTGAAGCAGTCCGCGACAATTTGACAAAAAGACACAGGGGATTTTTGATTCTATTCTTCAGTTTTCGGTAAATTTTTGTAAAGAAAGCCGTCAGAAGAAAAAAACGTGTATAATTGACCAGTCACGAACGGATTTTTCCGGGTCTATTAATGAACCTCTAAAGGGAAATCCCCTGGATATGAAACAGATTCTATTTTAAGAGGAGAATGAAATATGTCAGGCCATTCTCATTGGGCTACAATTAAACGAAAGAAGGGCGCAGGTGACGCCAAGAGAGGTCAGCTTTTTACAAAGCTGGCGAAGGAAATTACGCTTTCAGCACGCGAAGGCGGCGATCCGGGCACGAACTTCAGATTGCGGCTTGCAATTGACAAGGCACGCGACAATAACATGCCTAAGGACAGTATTGACCGGGCCATTAAACGCGGAACAGGCGAATCAAAAGACGGCGCTGTTTTTGAAGACGTCATGTATGAAGGCTATGGACCGAAGGGCGTTGCTTTCATGGTTGAATGCGTAACCGAGAACCGCAACCGGACCGTGGCTGAAGTACGGCATGCCCTCTCAAGAGGGGGCGGCAGCATGGGGGAAAGTGGTTCCGTTGCCTGGCAGTTCTCACGCAAGACTTATTTTCTGTTGACCGGTGATAATCTGGATTTTGACAAGGTGTTCGAACTTTCGCTGGAAAATGGCGCTGATGACGTTGAAGAGTCTGAAGACGGGATTGAAGTTTATGCCGAAGTGGAGAATTTCAAGACGCTTAGCAATGCCTTCTTCAACGCCGGGCTGCACATTGCGGAAGCATCTTTGCGGATGATCCCGAATCAGGAAATGGAACTCTCGGTGGATGAAACCTTGCAGGTTTTGCGGGTGGCAGACAATTTGGATGACCTGGACGATGTTCAGCAGGTGTACCATAATCTGAAGATCAGTGACGAGGCAATCGCAGCACTGGAAGGTGATAACTAACCGTTCATGGTTGTTTTGGGGATTGATCCCGGGACGGCGTTGACCGGCTACGGGTTTATTGATGCAGCTGCGAATGGTACGCTGAAACTGATTGAATATGGCGTCATTTCGACCGCTTCCGATATGAAAATGGAAGCCCGGCTGCTCCAGCTTTATCATGAAATGAATCAAAAAATACTTCTCCACCGGCCTGAAAAGGCGGCTGTGGAGAAGTTGTTTTTTCATCGCAATGTGACAACCGCGATTGCGGTCGGCCAGGCACGCGGGGTGATCATGCTGAGCCTGGCACAGGTTGGCATGGACATTTTGGAGTTTACCCCGATGGAAGTCAAGCAGGCCGTGGTGGGGTATGGCGGAGCGGATAAGCGGCAGGTGCAATTGATGGTGAAGGCGATTCTGAATCTGAATGATATCCCGCGCCC
>CALCQT010000341.1 GCA_937894825.1 uncultured Anaerolineaceae bacterium | reverse complement strand
TCCGGCATCAAAGCCGCCGACAGTAATAACGCCGGCCTGTTAATTGAGTTGGAAGGGATTTTGGCGGTCGCGATCGGCGGAACCTCCCTGGCAGGCGGGCGTTTCTCCATTCCGGCCAGTGTCATCGGCGCGTTGATCATCCAGTCAATCACCACAACTGTCCTGGCGATGGGGATTTCTCCGCAGGTCACCCGGGTGTTCAAAGCGGTCATTGTGCTGCTCATCTGCCTCATTCAGTCCGATGAATTCAAAGCCAGCATCCTGCAGTTGACAAGAAAGGCCGCGAGACAATCATGAAAAAGCTTCAAATAAAAAATCTCAACTTATTCATCACGATCGTGATGTTTATACTCCTGTTTACGCTTGGAAGCCTGAGATATGACCGGTTCTTCTCCCTTTCGACCTTCCTGAACCTCTTTAACAACTTTTCTTATCTCATCATCGTCGCGGTCGGCGTTACATTCGTTTTGATCACCGGCGGCATTGATATCTCAGTCTCCTCCACAGTCGCGTTTACCTGTGTCTTCTCCGCTTTTCTGCTGCAAAAGGGCTGGACGCCGCTGATTGTGATCCCGCTGGTCCTGTTAATCGGAGCAACCGTAGGTGCCGGTATCGGCTATATTATTCAATATTACAAAATCCAGCCGTTCATTGCTTCCTTGACCGGTATGTTCTTTATGCGCGGAATGTGCGCAGTGATCAGTACGGAATCGATCCCGATCACCAACAAATTCTACATGACCATGGCACTGAGCAAAATACAGTTCGGTCGCGCCAAACTGTATTATTATGTCTTTATTGCGCTGATCATCGTGGCGATCGCCTATTTCGTTCTGAAATATACCCGTTTCGGTCGGACTGTCTACGCGATCGGCAGCAATGCGCAAAGCGCCGAACTGATGGGCTTGCCGGTCGCCAGGGTCAGTGTTGCCGTTTACGCCATCTCAGGCTTCCTGGCCGCGCTCGGAGGCGTCATATTCAGTTTCTTTACCCTTGCCGGTTATTCACTGCAAAACATGGGACTTGAGATGGACGTCATCTCTTCCGCAGTTATCGGCGGAACGCTGCTGACCGGCGGTGTGGGGAACGTGATCGGAACCATGTTCGGTGTTCTGATACAGGGCGTCATCCAGGCCATTGTCGTGTTCCAAAACCTGAATACCTGGTGGACCAAGGTAACGGTGGCGGCACTCTTATGTTTGTTTATCGTGATTCAGCGACTGGTGTTGAACCAGACGGAGAAGAAAAAAAACATCTAGCCTGATCGCCGTAAAAAAAATTCCGCAGACATTGATTTGTATTTCAATGTCTGCTGTTTTATAATATCCGGCAAACGAGGATTCACCTGAAAAACAATAGCTGGTTTCTGCCCAACGCCAAATTCCGTAATAAACTGGTCGCATCCTATCTGTTGATCGCACTGATCCCGGTAGTGATGTATTTTGTGATCAGCGCCGCGATTTTGCTGCGTCAATCTCGGGACACAGCCATCGCGCATACAGAACAAATCACGAAACAGGTCAGCAATTCGATTGATGTCTATATCAGTACCATCGATAAACTGGCGGACTTCATTGTGCGGGAATTGCAGGATACCTCGTTCACTTCAACAGAAGGTTCTGAAAATGAGCCGGGCTGGAATTCACAGGACAGCACAATTTTCGACATTCTCAATAACGTCTATGAGTCCCATCCCGAAATTGCCGGAATCCTCGTCTCATCCGAACAGGACCAATATATCGGTATCGGGATGTCGCGTATCTCGCGCGATCCGTTCACAAAAGAACAATGGTACCAACAAACCGTCGCTACGCCGGAAAAAGTCGTCCTTCACAGCAGTGCAATCGGGCGGAACATCGTGACGGACGCCAACTATAGCGCCGACGACGTTTTTTCCCTCTCGAAAGCAATTATGGATCAACGCACCGGTCAGGTCCTGGGTGTGCTGCTTTTCGACATTCACCACACGATTATTCAGGATTCCATCAATCAGGTCACGATCGGCCAAAACGGCTTTGTTTTTGTCGTCGACAGCCGGAATAACATTGTCTACGCACCGGTCAATCAAATTGTCTATCGGGTCAACCTGGACTGGCTGAAAAACCAGCCGGATAATCCGCTTACAGCGGAAATCGAAGGGGCTCAATATCAAATTCGTTATGCGAAAAGCCAGTACACCGGTTGGAAGACGATCGGCGTCTTTCCGCTTAAAGAGATGATGAAAAGCTTTGATACCAGTACCCGTCTGGTCGTATTCTCGATCGTCTTTGCCATCATTCTGGTTTTTGTCGTTTCCTTCCCGATTGCCAATTCAGTCACCAAACCCTTGATCAAACTGCAGCAACTGATGAAACAGGCTGAATCCGGCGATCTCTCGGTCCGTTTCAATTCCCGTTACAGTGACGAGATTGGCGAGTTAGGGAAGCGATTTAACAACATGGTCGAACGAATCGATCGCTTAATCCATATGGTTTACCTTGAGCAGCAGCAAAAACGCATTGCTGAAATCAAAAACCTTCAGTTACAAATCAAGCCGCATTTTTTGTATAACACGCTGGACACCATCGGCTGGATGGCTCGGGACCACGACGCCGATGACGTCGTGAAATTGATTGATGCGCTTTCGAATATGTATCGCATTGGATTGAGCAGCGGTAAAGAAAACATCCCGCTTACGGAAGAAATTCGGCATGTCTCGAATTATCTCTACATTCAGAAAATTCGTTACAAGGAAAAGCTTGACTATCACATCGCTTTTGACGAGACACTCTCCAATTTTATGGTCCCGAAACTGATCCTGCAGCCGCTGGTTGAAAACGCGATCTATCATGGGATCAAGGTAAAACCGGGGATGGGCTCCATCACGGTCAACGCGGAAAAAATCCCGCAATCCGGCGTTCTGATCACAGTCAAAGACAATGGCGCGGGTATGTCCCCGGATGTTTTAGCGGCGCTCCTGTCACGGCTGGGCACAGAAGCAATCAATGAAGACGCTCCGGAAAAGAAAAGTGGGTTTGGACTTTACTATGTCAAAGCCAGGCTGGTTTTACGCTATGGGAAAGCCTTTAAGATGGAAATTTTCAGTTCGATAGAAAACGGAACGATGATCAGCCTGTTTCTGCCCTTTGAACTCTCGGGGTTCGATCCCGAAGGGTCGTATTCAGAGAGCCTTCATTCTGAGACTACAGAAACGGACTCACAGAATGTTTAAGGTGCTGATCGCTGACGATGAAGAGATTATCCGCAGAGGTATTTGCGGATTGCTTTCAAAGGATCCTGAAATTCGTGTCGTCGCGATGGCCGAGGACGGGCGTCAGGCATTGAGACTCTCAGCGGAGACGATGCCGGATTTATTTTTTATCGATATCAATATGCCTTATTTGAACGGATTGGAGGTCATCGAGCAGATCCGTCAGTTCAATGCCACCGCGGTTATCATCATTATTTCCGGATATGACGAGTTTGAATATGTGCAAAAAGGCTTGCAGTTGGGTATTTTTGACTATCTGTTGAAACCAATCATGGAAAACAGTTTTTTCCCGGTCCTTGAAAAAGCGAAAAATCAGCTGCGGCAGAATAATTTATTGTTGAATACAATCGAATGGGCGCGGATCCAACTCAGAAAAAACCGGCAGACACTGATCGCTGAATTTCTTTCCGCCTGGCTGAACGGGCACTATAGTGAGGCAGAAGTACAGGAAAGCCTGAAATTTCTGGAGATCGAATTGCCAAACAATTGTGGGGTAACGATTTGTCGCTTCCCGTTGGAAAAGGTAAAAACGGAAGAAGCGCTCCCGAACCTGAATGAGCTGCTTTATTTTGCCGCGGAGAGTCATGCAAAAACTATTTTCAAGAATTTTTCGCCGAGTCTGACATGGAAAAACCCGGTTTCGGACCTGGTGGTCCTTTCAAGCTGTGAACCCAGTTCCGACTGGATCCGGGCCGCTGAACAGTTGAAACAACAACTCGAAAATGAACTGTCCATCCGGCCATTGATCATCCAGAAAAACATCCCGGATCGCAGCCAGATTGCGATCCTTTATGAGACCACCATAACGGAGCTGAACCGTCTGCAAAAGAGCCCGGCATATCTGCTGGAAATTCGGGACTATATCGATCAGAATTATTGGGATCCTGACCTGACCCTCAGTGTCCTCGCAGAACGATTCCATTTTTCGGTTCAGCACCTGAGCCGCGCCTTCGGACATGAAACAGGGGTCACTTTTGTGGACTATCTGACCCGGGTGCGAATGCGCAAGGCGATTGAATTGCTGCACAATCCCGACTTAAAGATTTATGAGATATCCGAACAGATCGGATACAGCAACCAGCAATATTTCAGTAGTGTTTTCAAAAAACTGTTGGGGATTTCCCCTGTTGAATATCGCAGGTCCCTGTTCAACCCCGAGAACGGAGGAAACCAAAAACTTGAGTTTTGAAGAATCAGCGGTTCGCTTGCGTCGTCCCACGCAGCTTAAGAACCGCAGAACGCGATTCGCTTTTTGGAATACAAGCGTTGAACATTTCGCTAATTTGTTTGAAACATGAGAATCGAATGAATCAAACAACCGGAGAATTGATGAAATTGAAGAAATTGCAAAACATTGTCCTATTTACCCTTCTGTTTTCGGTCATCCTTCGCTGCGCGCCACAGAAAACCGCGAAGCTCG
>CALCQT010000340.1 GCA_937894825.1 uncultured Anaerolineaceae bacterium | reverse complement strand
GCTGGGAGTTGTCAATCAGCGAGTCGACCGCTTCCTGGAGCATACGTTTTTCATTGCGAACAATGACGTCCGGCGCACCCAGTTCCAACAACCGTTTCAACCGGTTGTTCCGGTTGATAACCCGGCGGTAAAGATCGTTCAGGTCGGAGGTGGCAAAACGGCCGCCGTCCAACTGCACCATCGGGCGCAGATCCGGGGGAATGACCGGCAGCACCGTCAGGATCATCCACTCGGGATGGTTTTTAGAGCCGCGGAAAGATTCCACCACCTTCAGCCGGGAAGTAGCCTTCTTCCGTTTTTGTTTGCTTTTCGAAGTGCGAACCTCTGTCCAGAGATCTTCCGACAGTTGGTCCAGATCCAGGCGCTTCAGAATGTCATAGAAAGCTTCCGCACCCATATCAGCCCGGAAAACCTGTCCCCAGCGGCTTTTGAGTTCGCGATAAGAGGTCTCACTCAGGAAATTGAAAGGTTGCAGTTCCTGCAGTTCATCGCGTAATTTCGAGTTCTGACTCTGGGTCTCAGTGGACTGATCCGACATCTGGTTGCGCAGCGCTTCCATCTGTTCCTCAGCTTCTGCGCGGACCTGCTGTTTATCCATGTCCAGCCGTTCGATATCCCGCTGCAACTGGCCTTTGAAATCGCTCTCAATCTCATCCAGTTTGTCTTTGACTGCCTTTTGTACCTTGGAAATATGCGCGTTTCCGATGGTCTCGCCGGCTGCGGCAATGGTCAGATTCGCGGAAGTGAAATAAATATCCGAATTGATGGTCTGGCCGATCTTTTCCTGCAGCGCGGTTTCAAGGCGCTGCCCTTCTTTCATGACCGGATCCAATTTCTGCGCGATCTGTTCTTCGGCGCTGGTCTCCAGCGCGTTTCGCTGTTCCTGGATCTGGGCGATCTTTTTGTCCCGTCCGGTCTTCACTTCCAGGATTTTCAGGTTGATCTCCTGTGCAAATTCTTTCTCGCTGCCGCTGATTTCATCTTCAAGCCGGCCAAGCGCCTTTTGGCGGGCGTCTTCATCGACATAGGTCACAATGTACTGCGCAAAATAAAGCACGCGATCCAGGTTCCGCCGGGAGATGTCCAACAGTAATCCCAAGTAAGAAGGGATACGGCGGGTATACCAGATATGGGCGATGGGGGTCGCCAATTCGATATGCCCCAGCCGCTCGCGGCGGACAGCCGAACGTGTCACTTCCACGCCGCACTTATCGCAAACAATCCCCTTATAGCGGGGGTTTTTGTATTTACCGCAGTAGCACTGCCAGTCCCGGGTCGGACCAAAAATTGCTTCGCAAAACAGTCCATCTTTTTCAGGCCGCAAGCGACGATAGTTAATAGTCTCGGGTTTCAACACCTCGCCATGCGACCAACTTCGAACGGTCTCCGGCGAAGCCAGGCTGATTCCTAACGCAACTAATCCTTTAGTTTCCACGTATGTCCCTCCCGACGTTGTTGCTGTGTGTTATCATTAAGACAATGAGGCGCACAGATTATAACCTATGCGCAAAACATGATTTTCCATACGAAACACTCGCTCTATATGAATAGAGCGAATAACAATTATAGCACGCCCTTGACATAAATCCGTATTAGATTTATGTCAGAATTATTTTTATGACATTTTGCCAATTGTTGGCAATTCGGGTTGAATCCTGCGCCGCTTGACGGTTTCTGCAAAACTGGACTACAATTTCAGATGTGACAGGAATCAGAGCATGAAATGGCGAAAATATTTGTCGCACCCAACGGAAACGGAAGCTGTTCATTCGAGACATATCGAAGGACAGCTTTTTTGTTAATGGCACGGATGTCAAAATTGCCATTTTGTTTATTAACGATGTGCTTTGCAGGAGCGACCATCTCCGCCAGGGTGCTTCGCGATGGCCGCCTGTGCTCGCGTTGCGCTTTGCGCATCGCGCAGCATTCGCGACGCGAACATCCGTGTCTCGTGTAAATTTGAGATCCACTATTCTGATCAATGCCGTGCGCGATTGTTCCATCGGAACTTCGGCACAACAGGGGCGCATCGTTTAATACTTTTGACACCGAAATCATTAATTGAATATGCCATAAATAAACAGCAGCCCCTGAAAGTTCCGAGCGGCGCTTTTGTCTTATGCCCTCATCCAAAACGTTTATTCCATTCCGCTCCCGCCGTGCACGATCTTAGAAGAACTTTTTTTTATTAGAAAATAAACACAATATCAGAAAAAGATACCAAGGAGAAAACAAAAATGCCCAAATTTATGCCAGAACCTTATCGAATCAAGATGGTCGAACCGATCAGAATGACAACACGCGAACAGCGCGAAGAGGCGATCAAAGCGGCCGGATACAACCTCTTCCGTCTCCGCAGCGATGATGTGTATGTTGACACCCTGACCGATTCGGGCACAAACGCGATGAGCGACGGACAGTGGTCCGCGCTGATGAACGGCGATGAAGCCTACGCGGGTTCCAGAAGTTTATCCAACCGGTGCACCAGGGTCGCGCTGCGGAAAAAGTTCTTTTTCCCGCTTTTCTGGAAAAAGGAAAATTTGCTATCGCTAATCTGTTCTTCGATACCACGCGCGCCCATGTTGAGCTGGCCGGCGCCCGCTGCATCGAATGCTGCAACCCCGAAGCAGCCGACACCCAATTGCGCGCTCCCTTCAAAGGCAACATGGATGTCGAAAAAATGGAACAGGTCATCAAAGAAAAAGGTCCTGAGAATATTGGCGGCGTCGTTATGACGATCACCAACAACTCCGCCGGCGGCCAGCCGGTATCGCTCAGAAATCTGCGCGAAGTCTACACGGTCTGTAAAAAATACAATATCCCGGTCAATATCGACGCGGCTCGTTTTGCCGAAAACGCAATGTTCATCAAGATGCGCGAGCCGGAATGCAAAGAGATGTCGATTAAAGAAATCGTGCGCGCCTGTTTCGAGTGCGGTGACATGCTGACCATGTCCGGAAAGAAAGACGCCATCGTCAACATGGGTGGCATCATCGGCGTAAGAGACGGCAATGCGCCTTTCATCCTCAAAATCAAGGCCAACTGCATCAGTTACGAAGGTTTTTACACCTATGGCGGGTTGAATGGCCGCGATCTCGAAAGTCTGGCTGTCGGCCTGTACGAGGGAATTGATGAGGACTGGCTGCGCTATCGGATCGGCTCCATTCAGTACATCGGAGAATGCCTGGATGAGCTCGGCATTCCCTACCAGAGCCCTGCCGGCGGTCATGGCATCTTCCTTGATGCCGCGAAGTTTTATCCTCAGATTCCATACAATGAATTTCCTGGTCAGATCCTCAGTATTGAACTGTATAAAGAATGCGGTCTGCGGACCTGCGATATCGGTTCGTTTATGATGGGAAACGACCCGGATACCGGTGAACAAATAAAATCCATGAACGAATTCACCCGTCTCGCCATTCCGCGCCGTGTTTACACCCAGAGTCATTATGACATGGTCATTGAGGGAATTAATGAAGTGTGGAAACGCCGCGCCTCCATCAAGCACGGATACAGGATCACCTGGGAACCGCCGGTTTTGCGTCACTTCCAGGCGACGTTGGAACCGATTGCTTAGAACAGAAAAACAAATCAGCGGGGTTCATTATGCTTCAGTTGTTTTTGATGATATTATAATCATTAGAATGATTATAATGATCAGCAATAAAGAACGGAGGAAGCAGATGGTCGCCGAAAGCAAAACTGTCGAATATAAACGCGAGTATACCGATGATATTAAGAAAACCGTTATCGCCTTTGCGAATAGCGATGGTGGGGAAATTTTTATTGGTATTGAGGATGACGGGACCATCCGGGGCCTTTACGACCCCAACGATGTGATGCTGCGGGTTACGAACGCAATCCGGGATTCCATCCATCCGGATGTAACGTTGTTCGTCGAAACCGGCGTTGAGATGACAGCTGGGAAGTCCATCGTTGTGGTCAAGGTTCAGCGCGGAACAGCCCGTCCTTATTACCTGTCCGGGAAAGGGATCCGGACGGAAGGCGTCTTTGTAAGGCAGGGCGCCTCAACAGTACCTGCCACGGATGCCGCTATTCTGTCGATGATTCGAGAGACAAGCGGCGACAGTTATGAAGAAGCCCGTTCATTAATACAGCAATTAACCTTTCGTGAAACTGCGGCTTATTTTGAAAAAAGAGGTGTTGCCTTTGGAGACGCACAGAAAAAGACACTGCGTCTGATCGGCGAGGACGGAACCTATACCAATCTTGCGCTGTTGCTTTCAGAACAATGCACGCATACAATCAAATTAGCTGTATTTGAAGGAGAGGAAAAAACCATTTTTCGAGAGCGCCGGGAGTTTTCCGGCTCAATACTTCATCAACTGGAGGAAGCTTATGACTTTATCGATCGATTTAATCGTACGCTGGCGGAGTTCCGTGGTCTCGAACGAATTGACAAAAGAGATTATCTTCCCGAAGCCATTCGCGAAGCTTTACTGAATGCGGTTGTTCATCGTGATTATGCGTTTAGCGGAAGCACCTTGATTAACATTTTTGAGGACCGCATGGAATTCATTACCATCGGCGGGTTAGTAAAGGGCATTTCACTGGAGGATATCCTGCTCGGTGTGTCGATCCTGCGCAACCGGTACCTTGCAAATATCTTTTACCGTTTGAAACTGATTGAAGCATATGGTATCGGAATA
>CALCQT010000339.1 GCA_937894825.1 uncultured Anaerolineaceae bacterium | reverse complement strand
GGTGTAGGTGTCGCTATCGCTGCTTAAGAAAATCTGATAACTGGCGGATTGACCGCCCTGTTTCTGATTTCCGTACAGGCTGACCTGTGGAAGACGCGGCGTTCCGTCACTGCCGGCGGCGGTTTTTACGTCGTAGACATCCCAGTCCTGATAGGTATAGGTGCAGTAATCATCATATACTTTGTATTCGCAATCCTGTACCTTTTCACTGTATCCGTTGCCGCGATCAACCATATAGGGCGCGCCGCAGACTTCTTCAGCGCCGGCGATATAGTTGTCCGAGGTTCTGCGAACCCGTTCGCTGCAGGAACTGATCGTACCGTATGAAGGAATGCTGTCCTGCCAATCCTGCCCGCGTTTTTCCATTAAAGCCAGGATTTCAACTTGTGTTCGCCATTGCGTTCCGGTCACGATTGCGGTGGCCTGGTCGGTTTTGATGAAGAGGAAATAGGCCGCAATGAGCAGCAGAATCGCGATGAGCGCGCAGCCGATTCCTGCCACGCCGCCTTTTTTCCGTCCGGATCCCGCTCCGGCCGGTTGCGCCTGCTGTGCGGCGGTTTCAGGGAGGTGAGAGGTTTGCAGCGGTGAGCCGCAGGACGAACAGGCCAGGTTGCTGATCGGATTCTCCGTTCCACAGACTTCGCATTTGATTGTCTCCGGCGCCGGTTCTTCACGCACGGCATAAACCTGTCCCGCTTCCCTCGCTTCTCCTTCGGAAAGGGACGCGCCGCAGTTGACGCAAACCTTCGCAGTGGCGGGGTTGCGCGCGCCGCAATAACCGCAGTTAATATCCGGGCCGGCCTTTGCCGCTTCAATTTTTTCCTTGTCCTGAACCAGTTCCTCTTTGATGGGCTGTTCGAATTTGACGTCTTTCGGCATGGATGCGCCGCAATTTTTGCAGGCCCGCAGCGCGCCGGGATTCTTCGTTCCGCAATTGGGACAGGTCCAGACCAATTGAACATAACCGATTGATTTTTGAGCCATTTTGTTCCTTCTCTTAGCGCATTTTCCCGGCCTTTATCCCGGTCGGTGGGGTTTCTGTGATCAAATGCTATATTTATTATATAATGAAAAAAAACGGAAATCAGAGAATTACGCAATTCCGGAATTTGATTGCGGAAAATGCGGATGGTATTGTGCGCTTGCGATTCTTTTCTATCATGCCCGCATTTCGTCCAATCATGCCGCACAGAAAAAAATGAAGAAGAGGAATCATGGGGCCGGAACACGAAAAAGAACATTATCTGCAGCTGAAGGACGAGATCAACCGGCATAATTACAATTATCATGTGCTGGACGCACCGCTTATCAGTGACGGCGAATTTGACGCGCTGCTGCGGGAGCTGCGCACCATCGAGGAACTGCATCCGGATTGGATCACGCCGGATTCACCCAGCCGGCGGGTAGGCGGAACGCTTTCGGAGCGGTTCAGGAAGGTGGCGCATCCCGCGCCCGTGTTGAGCCTGGCCAATGCCTTTGACGCGAACGAAGTGCGGTCCTGGCTGGAGCGGATCGAAAAACTGGACGAACGGGTGCGTTTGGGGAATTTTGTGCTTGAACCGAAGATCGACGGATTGACGGTTGTTTTGCGTTATGAAAATGGAATTCTGGTACAGGGAGCCACGCGCGGCGATGGTGAGATCGGGGAGGATATCACCGCGAATATTCGCACTATTCGCTCGGTGCCGCTTTCCATCCCGCTTTCGGGCCGGGATGTGCCTGTACCGGACCTGTTGGTGGTGCGCGGCGAAGTGTTTATGCTCAACTCTGATTTCGAGCGGCTGAACGCGGAACTGCAGGAAAAAGGCGAGCGTACCTGGCTGAACCCGCGGAACACGGCTGCGGGATCGCTGCGTCAATTAAATCCGGAAATCACCGCTGCGCGTCCGTTGAAAATCTTTGTATATCAGATTCTGGCTTCATCGTCAGCGGATCTGCCGGATAAGCAGTGGGAACGTCTGGACTACCTGCGGGAACTGGGCTTTCCGGTCAGCCCGGATTCCGTTTACTGTGAAGACGCGGAACAGATGCTGGCGGGGTTAGCGGCCTGGAATGAAATCCGCGACCGCCTGGACTATGACATCGATGGTGTGGTGGTCAAGCTGAACGATCTGCGGGTCACGGAATCGTTGGGATTTGTCGGGAAGGACCCGCGCGGCGCGATTGCGCTGAAGTTTCCGGCGCGGGAGGTGACGACCCAACTGGCAGGGATTGGCGTCAACATCGGCCGCACGGGCGTGCTGACGCCTTACGCGATGCTGGATCCGGTTCTGGTCGGCGGCGTGATGGTGAAGCAGGCTACGCTGCATAATTTTGACTTTATTCGCGACCGTGATATCCGGATCGGTGATCGGGTGCTGATCAAACGGGCCGGGGATGTCATCCCTTACGTAATCGGTCCGGTTCTTGAGAGTCGCAGTGGTGCGGAGACGCCTTATGAGATCCCCCATGCCTGTCCGGTTTGCGGTCAGGAGACGGAACAGTTGCCGGGTGAGGTGGCGGTCTATTGCGTCAACAGCGCCTGTCCGGCGCAATTGATCCGGAATGTGGAGCATTTTGCCTCGCGCGGCGCGATGGATATTGCCGGGCTGGGAATCAAAAATGTCGAACTGATCGTTCAAAAAGCGCTGGTGGCGGATTATGCCGATCTATACCGGCTGAAACGCGAAGACCTGTTGGAACTGGATGGTTTCGCCGGGAAGAAGGCGGATAACCTGCTGGAGGCAATAGCGGATTCGAAACGCCAGCCTTTGGAACGGCTGATCAATGCGCTGGGCATTCGTGGTGTGGGCGAGGTGATGGCGCAGACGCTGGCGGCGAATTTTGAAACGTTGGATGTTCTGGCTGCTCGCGATCCTGCGGAGTTCGAACGGATCGAAGGGATCGGTCCGAATATCGCGCAGGCTATTGCGGACTGGTTCGCCCGTCCTTCCAATCAACAGACGCTGGCGAAACTGAAAGCGTCCGGTGTCTGGCCGGTGGCGGAAAAGAGCGCCGGAGATGAAGGGCAGACAGACCTGCCTTTGTCCGGGCAGCGGATCGTCGTGACCGGCACGCTGCAGTCTTTCTCGCGGGATGAGGCGAAGGCGTTTATTCAAAAGAACGGCGGGAAAGCGATCGACAGCGTCAGCAACAAGACTTCGTTTGTGCTGGCGGGGGAAAACCCGGGTTCGAAACGAGAGAAGGCTTTGTCATTGGGAATCCCGGTGCTGACGGAAGCCGAGTTTTTTGAGCGGTTTGGAGAAAAGTGAACGAACGGAGAATTCCGGTGTTGCCATCTTTGGTGTGAATGTTCAAGATTAAGAAACGTAAAACCCCCTCAATTTTGAGGGGGTTATTCTTTCGCTTCTCAAACAGGTGTCAAGACACCTTCGTAATTGTCCGAAAGACCTTAAGCCAGTTCGTATTTCCAGAGTCCGTGCAGATTGCAATATTCGTAGACGGCAATCAACTCGTCATCGGACAGTTCGTAACTTGCTTTCGGTTCTTCACCCGGCTGCAGATACTTGAACTGGCCGCCTTTTTTGGTGTGGAGGTAGATCCACTGGATGTAATGCTCGGGCAGCATCGGGTGTGGGACGCTGCCGACGACGGCTTCCACATTGTTGCCGACCACCTTGACAGCAGGAACGTGTTTTTCGGTTGCGCCGTCAGAAGTGTTCGCGGTCAGCTCGCGCATCTCTTCCCCACAGCAAACGGTCGGCGTCCCGGAATCAGCCAGCAGCGTGAGGATTTTTCCGCACTGTTTACAATGAAAAAATTTTGGTGCCATAATTCTTATCTCTCCTTATCATACGCCTGAATTGCTTCTCTGTACTACTGATTGTATCAGGAAATGTCCGCAAAATCCTCCTGTACTTTCCTGATTTTGTTCTTATAATTGGAGAAAAAACAAGGACACAAAATGAGTCAAAACTATGGCGCAGTGGCTCCGGAACAACAACCGCTTTCAGATTTTTTGGAGCGGCCGCATCCGGCGAGCAAAATCAGAAAAGTGGTTGGCGTCGTCAGCGGAAAAGGCGGCGTTGGCAAGTCATTGGTGACTTCTTTGCTGGCGGTGGAAATGCGCCGGCAAGGGTTTCTGACCGGGATCATGGATTGCGACATCACCGGACCATCCATTCCCAAAGTTTTTGGACTGCATGACAAGGCGACCGGCAACGATCAGGGGATTTTCCCGGTGATCAGTAAAGATGGAATCAAAATTATCTCCATCAATCTGCTGCTGGCGAATGAGACCGATCCGGTTGTCTGGCGGGGACCGATCCTCGCCGGCACGGTAAAGCAGTTTTGGACGACTGTGATTTGGGGCGGGCTTGACTTTTTGTTCATTGATATGCCTCCCGGAACGGGCGATGTTCCGTTGACCGTTTTTCAATCCATTCCGATTGATGGGCTGGTGGTCATCACTTCACCGCAGGAGTTGGTTGGGATGGTGGTTGCAAAAGCGATCCGGATGGCGGAGATGATGCATATTCCGATCCTGGGGCTGGTGGAAAATATGTCTTATTTCCGCTGCCCGGATTGCGGGAGCATTCATGCAATTCTGGGTGAGAGTCACCTGGACGAAGTTGCGGCCCGGCATCATTTGGACGTGTTGGGAAAAATTCCGATCGATCCGGCGCTGGCCGCGGCGTGTGACAACGGTCTGGTCGAAACAGTTCAGGGCGACTGGCTTTCAGGGGTCACGGAAGAGCTGAAGAAGCTGGTTGATCCCGCAAGTCAGCAAAAATGGCGGCCTTTGGTTTAGTTCAACGCCGGCAATACGGATTCCTATCACTTGCCGGCTGATTTTTCGCATAGCCTTATTTATGTAATTGACTCAGGTCCGCGCAAAGTGCGGCAACAGCGGCTTCCTGAGTGGCCCAACTGGTGCAGAAACGCGTCACGGTGTGATATTCGTCATATTTCTGCCAATGCGAGAAGGCATATT
>CALCQT010000338.1 GCA_937894825.1 uncultured Anaerolineaceae bacterium | reverse complement strand
CAGAACCCGGTTCGCAATCCCGAGAAAAAAACTGGCAGCCGATTTTCTTCTTTCGCTCATTTTTGCGGTTTCCTTCACCGCGATTTTCCACCTGAGCTTGCCGCAAAAAGAGATTCTGCTGGAAACGCACCGGATCGCCATCCAGGTCCGCGATGTATACCTGTCGGAAACTGCGACCGGCATCCGTTTTCTGTCCATGAATAACGGCTACCGGGGAATCGCTTTTGCAGACTTCAGAATTGCAGGCAGTTGGGAAAGACGGGCGGATCAACTCATTCTGCTTGAAAACAACCCGGAAACCGAAATTGTGTTTCAGGGGAAAACCGGTCAGACCGTCGATCTCTTTTTTTTGGCGGGTGAAGAGGCGGGTGCCGTTGAAATTAACTGGGGGGACGGGGCAGTCGAAACGGTTGATTTATCCCGCACCGCTGAAGAACCATACTCGCTGATGGTGAGGCATCATTATGGTTCTTCCGCTGCATTCATGGAGCGTCTGAATTTCTTTTTCAACCTCCTCTCGGTCGTCATTCCGCTGACCTGCCTGATATTTTTCTACCTCCTGGTCCTGCAAAAGCTGCTGAGCAGGCGCAGCCGCCAATTTGCCACCCTTTTTACGGTCCTTTCACTCTGCACCGTTTTCATTCGGGTTGTGAATGTTTACAATTTTCCTTTAGGTTGGGATGAAGGTACCTATTCAAGAGCGGCGTTGCGCTATTCGGAAAAAGCGCTTAACTTCAAGTGGCAGGAAATCCCATCCATCGTATATAATCACGAACATCCCGCGTTCGTTAAGCTGATGTTTGCCATCCCCGCGACACTTGACGGAAGAGAGGCATTCGCCCGTTTCGGCTGGAACCGCCTGAACAATGCAGGATTGGGAAAAGAAGATTACACAATTTTCACCGCCCGCCTGGTCAGCGCCATCTTCAGTCTTTGGCTGGTACAGACAGCCGCGTACCTGATCCATCCGCTGACCGGCTTTTTTCTCATGATTCATTCACTGGCGGCGGAATACGGCGCCCAGGCCAGGCTGGAAGCGATTCCGATGCTGTTTTCTTTTCTCAGCATTTGGTTCTTCAGTAAATTCCTCGCCGATTGGCAAGCGCAGCAGCGATGGAAAGCGAATCGCCGGCTCATTTTATCAGCCATCTTCCTGGGTCTGACCGCCGCATCAAAAGTAATCTACTGTGTGATCGTTTTTGCCATGCTTTTCATGGCACTTGAAAGCCTGATTCGTGACAACTCGCGCTGGAAGCAATGGCTGCTTACGATGATCACATTTGGGATCATCTCGCTGGCGTCTTTTTATGTCTTTAATCCTTCGCTCTGGTATCAGCCCGCGGAACGGTTGAAAATGATGCTGAGCTTTCACGATCATTATCAGGAGACCGTCGGGAATATTTACCCTTTCTGGCAGCCAATCGTCTGGGTCACACGTTCCGTAGCGCACCAGCCTGGTCACTTTGCTGAAAAGAGCCTGCTGGCGAAAGCGCCTGAGCATTTCTTTTTTTCCTGTGACGAGTTGATTTTTCTGCTGGCCTGCCTCGGCGCTGCACCGCTTTTTCGGAAGCAGCGTATTTATATAGTTTGGTTTATTATTGGGATGATTTTCCTGTTTTTGTGGGGAACGAAATGGGAACAATATGCCTGCGTCGTCGTAGTCCCCATCTGTATTGCTGCCACTCATGGCACGCTCAGACTGGCACGCCGACTGGCAACCGGTTCATAACAGGGATGATCGGAGAAAAAAATGGAGAAAAAAGAGTTGCATAAAAACCAGACCCGGACACAGGTGATTATTCCGGCAATTCTGATCGGGATCCTGTTTGCCCTCATCGCTGGATTATTGATCTATTTCTGCCTGAAAGATCCGCATCTGGCCAAAGTGCTCGCGGATTACACCATCGCAATGCTTCTGTTAATTGGAATAATCGTCAATCTGCTGATCTTATTTATATTATTATTCGCAATTGAGAAAATCATACAATGGCGGAAAGATCTTCCTGAGGTTATGAGCTCACCTCAGGAGAAAATTTCATCACTTGAAAATATGCTTCTGGAGATCATGGATAAAGCCGCTGAACCGTTCATCGCAGTGGAATCCTGGTTTACAGCCGTCAAAAACGCCTTCGGTAAAGAAGATCGGCAGTCGAAATCCTAAGAGAGAACCGTATGCAGAATAAAAACTGGAAAACAAAGACACTATTGGTCGGAGCCGGGATCGGATTGATCTGCGGATTGTTCGTAACCTGGATGCGGATTCGTCAAGCCGAATCAAAAAATCAAACGCTTCATCTGGGAGAAAAGGAAACAGCCGAAATCGGACTGGCCGTCCTCGATTTTCTCCGAAAACAAATCTGAGTTATGCCCTCTGTTTACTCGTACCTCCCGTTTGTTCTGGTCGGTACGCTGACTCGGGATTTTATTATTACACCGGGAGGGCGGGCTATGAATGATGTCCCCGGCGGTCATTTATTTTATACCGCTGCCGGATTACAGCATTGGGAAAAGAATATTGGCTTGATCGCCAGAATCGGAAAAGACTATCCTGATGAATGGATTGAAAAACTGCGTCATTTTGGAATGGACACCCGCGGTATCAAAAGGATTCCGCTTCCACTCGAACAGCGGTTCTTCATCAGTTTCTCCGAATCAGGTGGGAAAACAAACCAACAGCCGCTGGCGCATTATGCAAACAATAAATTGACGCTCCCCAAACAACTGTTAGGTTATACGCCGCCCGTACAACAGGATGACAGTCCGACCAAAAGAACCGGGGAAACCATTATCGCAAGGGAGATCCCACAGGATTATTCTGACGCGCGCAGCATCCATTTTTGCTCAATGGATTTCCTGACCCACAGCCTGATAACGCAGCATTTCAGGCAGTTTGGCCAGAAGATAATGACACTTGAAGCTGGCGGCGGATACATGGTACCCGCATTTTATCGAACGATCCCAACGCTGACCAAAGGTTTGAACGCATTTATTTCTTCGGAAGAAAAAGTCCGCAGTTTATTCTTTGGCAGGCGAACAGCCGACGTCTGGGAAATGATGGAAGAAATCGCCGGTTGGGGCGCCGAAGCGGTAATCATCCAGCAAGGAAATATGGAAAATCTGCTGTACGATTCTGTTCACAAACGAAAATATCGGCTCCCGCCTTATCCCGCGAAAGTCATTAATCGCATCGGAATCAACGCCGCTTTTTGCGGTGGGTTCATTGCCGGATTTTCCGCTACATACGACCCGGCGGAGGCTTTGGTTTACGGCAATGTAGCCTCCTCATTCGTTGCGGAAGGGAATCAGCCATACTATTCGATGGACGTTATCCCCGGACTCTGCAGCGCCCGGATTGAGTCGCTGAAGAAAGAACTCATTGCATTATAAGAAACGAATATCAAAAGTAATGAAAGGTCCGAAGTAATCTTATCCGGTCTGAAATATCCCTTTTTCGATTACAATCATATTAACTCGTTGTATGGATCCGGACCTGTCGGACCGTTCAACAAAAATGGAGAACAGAAATTACCTGTACCGGGAGAAATTTGTCCGGATCGAAACAGAAAAATATCGGAGGTAAACATGGGAAAAGCCAGAAATTTTCTGTCAGGCGTTGCGCTGGGAACAATCGCCGGTGTTATTATTACAATCATTTTCGCGCCGGATAAAAGAACCGAATGGTTGGATGAAATTCAGGAAAAAACACAGGATATTTTGGTTGAGTTCAATCGTGCTGCGCAGGAATACCGCGAAGAACTGGAAAAGGATCTTGAAAAACGACGCCAGGGCACAGATTAAGCACCGTTTAGTTATCAGTCCGTAAAACTTCGACCCGATATAACCCATCAGCGCGGGAGTAACGATTTACCGCGCTGATTCCCCACAGACATTCCTGATGGGGATTTTTGTTAAAATCACACTGAAAAAGCGCCTGCTCACCATTTTCCAAAACTGAAAATTCAACAGCCGGAGAAGTATCCGCTTCGACTGAATTCAGCGCATACGTCAGAACAAAATCCAGTGGAATTTCGTTGAACAGCCGGACAAAACCGGAATTGTCCCAACCGGCCGCTTCACTTTCAGCATCATCAAAAAAACCGATTGCTTCGATGCGGATATTATCAATCAATGCGCCATCCTGAACAACTGCCTGGTCGGTCAGATAATCAAAACGGAGGAATACCCGTTCTCCCGCGAATGAAGACAAGTCCACCTTCTCGTGAACAACGCCGCCGCTGGAACCGGTATAGCCCCAACCCAAATTAAAGCCGGAATCATTCTGATCCGTGCCGTATTCAGTTCGTAAGTTTTCCCAACGATTGCCATCCGTTGACCACGAAAGGTAGAGGAAATCGAAGCCGGGCTCCAATTCATAAGCAATGTCATAAGTCAGGATAATCGGACCGCTCTTGATCGTACTGAAATCAAAACGGCGCATCAGGCTGGTCTCTGAATTCGTGACGGCGTTGCTCCACCAGGAGGTGTCGCCGGAAAGCGGGTCCTGCCGGACCACCGACGCTGTCGGATCACCGCGAAAGCGGACTTCATACCGTCCATCCAGGCAAGCCAGCCGGTAATAATCAACCCCGTACTGCATGGTTTCGCTTTCACGAATTTCTCCGTCACAGGAAAGCGACTGGATTAACAAATTCTCGCCCTTTTCCGGCAGCGAATAGTCCTTGTAGCCATATTTTTCATCCGGACGGCCGATGGCAGCCAACAAATTTGCTGTGATCCATTCGGTGTACAGCGTGTCCGCTGTCAACTCCTCCGGGTTCCCCGCATATTTGGATAAAGCTGCGTCGACACCGTCCATCCCGTTTTCCGGCTGCTGAATAAGCGCTTGCAAAAAGTCAAGCCCCAGGCGATCGCTCAGATATTTGAAAAACAGGAACGCGCCGCCATAATAAGGTGTATTCGATCCCTCACCCGGCCAGTTTGTCATGGATTTATCAGGATTGGAGAGGTAAATCCGCTCGTAAGCCGTGTTGATCCGGTTATCAATCAAGTGTTCAGTCAATCCGGAAAGTCCCTCATCCACAATCGAACTTTCATTTCGGTCATGCGCAAAATGAATCATGTGCTGAAATTCATGGGAAAGCGTATTGGAGATATGGCGCAGATCCCCTGTCAGCAAAGATGTATTCAAAATAAACATATCCATCTGATTGGAAAAAGGCGTTATCAGCGCACTCTCGGCGTCCCGTGAAGAGAAATAGCCCAGGATGCCGGAACCCGTTTTTTCACTGAACAGAACATGAACCAGCGGATCGTTATCAATCCCCGGGTTTGGCTCGCTGCCAAGAACCGCCCTCAAAAAAGGATAGATTTCACTGTCGAACAGTCTCAGTTCGGCGTAGAAATCGTCATGAAGCGCCCCACTGAATTCCTTTTCCACCCAGGCAGCCAGGTGATCGCCAAGAAAGACCAGCGCGGCATCCGTCTGCAAGGTAGCCTGTTCGGATGAATTAATCACAAAGAAAGTCCGTTCCGCACCGACTTGCCAAATAGGACGCGCCGGAACCGGAAGCACGATCGAATCAATCTTGCCAAAACGCAGTGCGATTGCGGCATGATCAGCCGGTTGAATCGCGACTTCAGCCAGTGTTTCTTCCATCGCAATCGTTCGTAGATCGGAAGAGCGTCGTGTAGGGAAAGAGTGTAG
>CALCQT010000337.1 GCA_937894825.1 uncultured Anaerolineaceae bacterium | reverse complement strand
GGAGTAGTGCGGGAATAAATTGAAATTTTGGAAAACCAAACCGAATTTGCTCTTGATTTCCCGCAGTTTCTGACTGCCGGCATAGACTGTTTTCCCGTTTTCATCATTCCAGGCCGCCCTTTCGCCGGAAAAATAAAGCTCGCCACTGTCCATGGTCTCTAAAAGCGTCGCGCAACGCAGTAAGGTGGATTTGCCGGAACCGGATGGACCGATGATCGCCACGACTTCGCCGCGCTCAATGGAGATTGAGATGTCCTGCAGCACTTCCAGGCTTTGGTCAAAAGTTTTCTTTGCGTTTCGAATACTGAAGATTTCCATCGTGTCCCGTCCCTTAGTGGTAGTAATTCAATTTTTTCTCGATCCGTTCCATCACAAATGCGACGATGAAGTTGAAAACATAGTAAAAAATACCTGCGGCGATGTAAGAAACCATCGTTCTTTCTGAGGAAGCAATGGCTTTCGCGACAGTGAACATTTCGGTGACCGCGATCGAAAAAGCCAGTGAGGTATCCTTGATCAGGGTAATCACTTCATTGGTGATGGAAGGAATGATGCGCTTGAAGACTTGCGGCAGGATGATTTTCAGGAAGATCTGGCTTTCGGAATAGCCCAATACTCTGGCCGCCTCATATTGCCCGATGGGCATGGATTCAATCCCCCCGCGATAGATTTCTGCGAAATAGGCTGCGTAATTGATCGAGAACGCCAGGATAACGGCCCAAAAGCGATAGCCGGAGGCAAGTGGAATCCTGAAAAGATAATAGGGCCCGAAATAAACAACCAGCAGTTGAAGCATCAATGGTGTGCCGCGCATGATGGAGATGTAAATGCGGGTGAAGGCGCTCAGCGGTTTGTTTTTCGATATGCGGGCCAGTGCGACGACTAATCCGAGCGGCAATGAGATCAGCAGCGTCAGCGTAAAGATCAGGACTGAAGTGATCATTCCTTCGCTGAGCTTACTCAGCATCACGGTAAAACTCATAAAGATTCCTCCGGTTGGCGGTCAGGATCAGGGAAGGGCTGCCTCGTTTCCGAATTCCTGGGTTCGCGGTTTGGGTCTTGACATCGAAAGTGCTGCGACCTCTATTTTGGACGCAGCACTGCACAAAATTTTATAATGAAGCGTTTTTTTTATTCAGCATTCGTCTGGCAGACGCTGAGGGCACAAACGTCGTTGCCGAACCATTTTTCAGAAATTTCAGCGAAGGTGCCGTCCGCGACAATTTCTTCCAACGCGGTTTGAACTGCGTCACGCAGTTCGGTGTTGCCGAGTTTGAATCCGATGCCGTATTGTTCTTCCTGTAGGCGACATCAACATCCATTGCGATGGCGTCCACCGCGCTGGCTTCAAGGTCCATAAATGCCGTGTTATATTGATCAACGACCAACAAGTTGGCAAAGGAGGCTGTCAGTTCGGCGAAGTCCTCGGATTCGAGCGCCTGTAGTGCGGCGGAATCGGTTTGAACGGCGACGACTTTTCCGGCCAGGTCCGTGAGCGCTTCAACGTCCGCATCGGCTTTGACCAGAATGATCTGCCCGGCGTCTTTATAGGGTTCGGTCCATTCGTATTTGTCTTCACGGCCATTGATGGTGAATCCGTTCCAGATCAGATCAATGGTGCCGGAATCCAGTTCCATGTCTTTCGCGTCCCAGGCGATTGGCTGGTAGACAATTTCGAGGCCCAGTTTTTCGGCGACGGCAGCGGCCAGTTCGAGATCGAAGCCGGTGAATTCACCGTCCTCGCCGATGTAACCGTAGGGCGGGAAGTCCTGGTCGAAGCCGACGACGAGGGTGGTTTCTCCGTCAGCGGAGACGAGGCTGAAACTAAACAGGACGGTGGCGATCAGCAGGATCGCGATGGACAGGGTAACGGTTTTTTTCATGATGATGACTCCTTATATAATTTCGTTGTTTTCTATATCGTGCTAATATATTATCACTTTACTGAAGTCAAGGGCGAGTTTAACATTAAAGTATTTAGAATTCTTGTGGAGGATATCAATTTTTTTTTGTTTATTCCTGATTTGTAAATCACGTTATTGACGATTTGCCATTGTTTTGAAACTCTATGACATCAATCGCCGACAAAATAATTGTTACCGAGTAAATATTCTCAAGATCCAACTGATACTCTTTTGTTATCTTTTCGATCCGATATTTTACTGTTTTCGGATGAATATATAATGTTTCTGCCGTCTTTTTATAGTTTTGATTATTTTTCATATAGACAGCCAGGGTATTAAATAATTCTTTGGAATCTGAATGGAGCCGGGAAATCTCTTCTGGGACGATTTCGTTCATTTTTACTGTGTT
The DNA here is from genome assembly GCA_937894825.1 of uncultured Anaerolineaceae bacterium. Taxonomy (GTDB): domain Bacteria; phylum Chloroflexota; class Anaerolineae; order Anaerolineales; family Anaerolineaceae; genus Flexilinea. The sequence goes on along the minus strand of CALCQT010000337.1, from coordinate 7,398 downwards.
TTCACCAAGGAAAAGCTTGAATAATCCAAGATTCTTATATTCCTTGATTGTATTGTTCATATTATATTGGACGAGAAAGTCCTCAATTGCCTTGGATTGTATTCCTGCTGCCGATACCTCTCTTATCGGGAAAATATTACTCAAACCACCGCAATATGATATTTTTTTTGTGAACTTTTCATCCTCAATGATTTTCTCTAGCAAAGTCCTTATTTTTTGAATATCAAAGTAGCGAGGCTTCTCCTTTAGAAACGACAGAATATATTGATCGTACCGAGGTGTAGAATAGTATACGATGTGATCTTCAAATTTCTTGAGTTCTGTGGTTAATCGTTTTTTGACATCAAAAAGGGAGACTAAATCATTTTTACTTGGCTTTGAGTAATTGATCGTTAATACTTGACAATAGCTATCCGGGTCTATGGATAAATTTTCACACGCTGCGTTAAATTCTATCGGATCTGTAATCATACCGCGTAACAGGTCATTGACCAGTGCGTTTTTATTCATCAATGCTTTTTGTTTACCTGTATATTCCAGTAGCAGATTCAACTGCAGGCTGCGAATGAGATTTTCGATAATCACGATTTCATTTTCATTGATTTTGTTTCTCAAAGTTTCTTGAATCACCAATGTTTCGCTCGCCCCCTCTTCTGTGGGAAACCTAGCCAATATTACACTTGGGTATTCTGGATCAGGGTATAGGTCATACTTTGCCTGATATCGATTATATTGATAAGTTATATACTCGGAAGAAATAAAACTCAACCGATCCCCTAATGTTAGTTTTGTCAGACGGTTATTGGTTGCCACTGCGGCCCGTTTTCCCTGTGCGACTAACATTAAATCACAATCCAAAAAGGTCTTAAAATGTTGCAGGATTTCTTGGATGCCAAGTCTTTCAAGCGTCATTTGTGAGCTGATTTTGCTGACTTCATAATACAAGGCAAGCCTTTGTTCTCGAATTCCCAGGATGAAGGTTAATACTTCGACCATGATATCTTCGTACTTGGTCTCTCCGCTAATACGGATGAGGGGGATGTTATAAGATTTACACAAATCGATGAATTGCTCAGGAATCTCTTTGACAAGTCTGTCTACTTTCATAATCAGACACGGTATGCCGATTTTCTTCATTTTTTCAAAAAAGATATTTAATTCCTCAAGGCTATGATTTTGAAGAGCAAAATAACTGGTTAAAATGACCATTCCAGGCTTTGCCCAATTTTCAATATCTGTTGCCTCCAAAATATTGATGCCGGTAATAAGCATGTCCGGGTTTGTTATGCCTACGATAAGTTCGGCTCCCTCAAGACTTCGGCAGTTGATAAGATCAGAAATTTTCATAATTAACTCAATCGTTTTAATTATCTCTTGGAGATAAAAATCTCCACAAATATTTTCTCTTTTTGCTAATGACGGGGGAGGTTATTTTTGTTAACCTTATTCTAACATATTCAAAACAGGATTATTAATCTAACTTTAAGTCCGGAGAACTTATGCTTAAAACGATCATAAAGCAAAATAATTATCAGGATTCGGTTAACCTTATGCTTCTTGCCAACGAGATCAATGCGATTGACGGCATCGCACAATGTTCTATCATGATGGGAACAGACGCGAATAAAGATATTTTGAAAAACACGAATCTGCTTACGAATGAAGCTGAAGTTGCGTCCCCTGCGGATATGGTTATCGTCTTGGAGTCTAACACCGATCAGAGTGTTGATGCGGCCCTTAAGAAGATTGACCTTTTTCTGTCGGACCTCACTGTTAAAAAAGAACGAAATGAAAATACCACAGCGAACAGCCTGGATGAAGCGCTTGAACTGTTGCCGGATGCCAATCTGGCCCTTTTTTCCATCCCGGGCGAATATGCTGCGGATGTGATGGAACAGGCGCTCGAAAAGAATCTGAACGTTTTTTCATTTACCGATAATGTTTCATTGGAAGATGAAGTCCACCTGAAAAAACTTGCGCATGAAAAAGGCTTATTAATGATGGGGCCGGATTGTGGCACAGGCATTTTTTCAGGTATTCCGCTGGCGTTCACCAATGTTGTCCGAAAAGGAAATATTGGTATTGTAGGCGCCTCGGGAACAGGAATTCAGGAAGTCTCAACTTTAATCGACCGATTCGGCGGAGGCGTTGTTCATGCAATTGGCACCGGTGGACGGGATTTGAGCGGTGCGGTCGATGCGATAACAGTCAAAGATGCTCTGATCGCACTTGAAAATTACAGCCCGGCTGATGTGATCGTGTTGATTTCTAAACCGCCGGAAGCATCCGTGCGAAATGAAATTTTAAATATTCTTCAGAACCTCTCGAAACCGGTGGTGGCGATTTTCCTGGGCGAATCCCCGACATTTCATCAGAATAATGTTTATCTTGCTCATACACTGGAAGAAACTGCCCAAATTGCGGTGGACCTGTCCAACGGACACAAGGTTAGGAATAATTATCTTGAACCGCTTGAAAATGCGGTGACCGAGACGATTCCGGAAAGTTCCACAGTGAAGGGCCTTTACTCCGGCGGCACGCTTGGAAGTGAAGCGGCGATGCTCATCTCGGCTGCACTGAACCTTGGAAAGATTATTCACAAAGAAGGTTTCTTATTGGATGAACAGGGCTATCAGGTGATCGACTACGGTGATGATAAATACACACAGGGTCGGGCTCATCCTATGATTGATCCGCGTTCCCGCATTGAGGCAATCCGGGAATTCGGCGCTGACGAAAAAACCGGGATAATCCTGTTGGATGTGGTACTCGGATATGGCTCACATCCCGATATGGCTGGGACGCTGGCGCCTGTGATTAAGGAGGTTTTGGACAACGCCCGGAAGGCGAATCGCTCGCTTCGGGTTATCGCCTCTGTTTGTGGAACGAGACAGGATCCGCAGAATTTTGATCAATCTGTGAATGTACTTAAAGCTGCCGGTGCGTTGGTCGAGAGCAGTAATGCCAAAGCGGTTCGGTTGGCGCTCGCGTTTAAGGGTATCTCGGTAAGCGAACCTGATAAATCGGTTGTGAGCGCCGATTATGAAAAAATAAACCTGCCTTTGCCCAGTGAAAAGGCGATGGAATTGTTGAATAATCCGCCTCGGGTCATCAATATTGGCTTGGAGAGCTTTAACGATCCTATTCGCCGGTTTGGCGGAAAATCTGTCCAGTATGACTGGCGCCCTGCTGCCGGTGGTAATAAAAAGTTGATCCGGGTTCTGAATAAGATTCGCCGAATTGAGTCTGTGAACGACGCCAATCTGCGGGTTATTGAACGCATGAAAGAATCGCAGCCATATCTTGTGGATGTCGTATTGGCAAAATCGGTCATCGAAGTGCTCAATGGAAAAACCTTGCTTCATGCAGGTCCCCCGATTCAATATAACGAGATGACCGGCCCGATGCAGGGCTCCTGTGTTGGCGCTGCTCTCTTTGAGGGCTGGGCGAAAAACGAGGCTGATGCCCGGCGCATGCTTGAAGCCGGTGAGATTAATTTCATTCCTTGTCATCACGTTAACGCTGTTGGACCGATGGGCGGCATCACTTCCGGAAATATGGCTGTGCTGGTGGTTAAAAATAAACTGGACGGCACCGTCAGTTATTGCACAATGAATGAGGGAATTGGGAAAGTATTGCGTTTTGGCGCTTTCAACGAAGAAGTTGTGAGTCGCCTGCATTGGATGGCCGATGTGCTGGGCCCGACAATCGCCAAAGCGGTAAAAAGCACAGCGGAAGGGATCAACCTGGGCATCGTGATTTCGAAAGCGATCACGATGGGAGACGAATTCCATCAGCGAAATATCGCCGCTTCGTTGGTTCTGCTCAAGGAACTGGTTCCGCTGATTGATGCATTGGAGATTGATCGGAAGGACAGGCAGGAAGTGATTCAATTTCTGGCCAACACGGATCAGTTCTTTTTGAATGTGATGATGGCGGTGGGCAAATCGATTGTTGATTATGCGCGGAAAATAAAAGAAGGTACTGTGGTGACGACGATGACTCGCAACGGCAAAGATTTTGGCATTCGAATAGCCGGTATGGGGGACGAGTGGTTTACAGCGCCGGTGAATACACCGCATGGGTTGTATTTTGCCGGATACAGCGAGGAAGATGCCAGCCCTGATATTGGCGACAGTGCGATTACAGAAACAGTTGGTGTGGGCGCCATGGCGACTGTGGCGGCCCCTGCCGTGACCCGGTTTGTGGGTTCGGGCGGCGGTTATGATGACGCGCTCAGAATTTCCAATGAGATGAATCAAATTTGTATTTCCAATAACCCCAATTGGAGTATCCCGAACTGGAACTTCAAAGGTGCACCCCTGGGTATCGATGCACTGAAGGTTGTTGAAACCGGGATTACGCCTTTGATTAACACTGGGATTGCACATAAAAAAGCCGGGGTTGGTCAGGTCGGTGCGGGTACCGCACACGCTCCTTTGGCTTGTTTCGAAAAAGCAATATTGGCGTATGCAAAGAAATTGGGAATTGAAACTGAGTGATCCTTCCGTCGTTGAGAGGGGTAATGAGTTCCTCATTGCCCCAAATTCTCTCTGATTCGCGGAATGGAAAAATTCATAGTATTTTTGCAAATAGTTTTAACATTGTTTTCGATGACGAGTTGGTCAACATTAACCGAAAAGAGAACCAACTCTCAAGCTTTGGAATTAATATCTCCGGGAGGGAGATGGACGCCATTCTGGCTTCGATTGCGATCGGAGATTTAGTCAAAATCCATAATGCTGCTCTGCGGATTTATCCAACTTATGGCAGTGTTCTCGAAATTGAGACGAGCGGGTTGGAGATTCTTGACCTGTCCTTGCGGCCTGTCCGGGTGACGGCTTTGCGTTTGGGGGTAATTCGCTCAGTTTTGGAGCTGCCGGGGATTTATGAGCATATCGGCCTCGCACGCACTCATGAGGAGCAGAAGAATCTGGATGATCTCGTAAGTTCGAACCCTATATCTCCCGTGTTTCTTTCAGCATGCCGATATTTGATCGGACGGGGTGAAGGGTTGACCCCCAGTGGGGACGATATTCTGATGGGTTTTTTCATGATGCAAAATCTATTTTCGTTTCGCTTCGAGCTGGATGAGTCCATGCTGGTGTTTATCCGTCAAAAGACCACTGATATCAGTTTCGCTTATCTTAAAAGTTTAAATAATGGCTATGTCAGTGAATATTATCAAGACTTTTGTCAGGCAGCGTCGCAGGACAATTTGAACGGCTTGAAGATGTCAGTTGAAAAGATTAAATCGATCGGTTCCACGTCGGGTTTTGACTCATTGTTGGGTATGAATCTCGGCGTTCGCAGAATTTCAGAAGGCTTGGGCTATTCCTATTCGGTCGATAAATAATTCATTTTATTTTCGCAAACAAAAAAATTGGAGGTAGTAAATGACAGAAGTACAGAAGGCTAAAAAGAAGATCGGAACAACTACTTGGATCATGATTGGGGTGCTGCTTGGTATGATTTACGGCTTGCTCATCCCTTTCAATCCCACAATCAATGACATATTGAAGACTGTCGGACAGATTTTTCTCCGTTTGATCCAAATGTCGATTATTCTGCTCGTGATGGGTCAGATCATTCAAGCGATCGGCAGCTTGAAATTAAGTGAACTCGGGAAGATTGGCTATAAAACATTAATCGCCTTCTTTGGCAGCTCACTTCTGGCAGCGGTTTGGGCAGTTTTGTTTGGTTATTTATTGAAACCGGGATCGGGCGTTGATTTGTCATCCATTCAGAGTTCGACGACCACTGTTGAAGCTGTTCAGATGAGCATCTGGGATACGCTTTTGAATTTTATTCCCAGTAACGTCATCAAGGCGATGTCTGATGGCAATATGATGCAGGTAATTGTCTTTGCCCTATTCTTTGGCATCGCGATCAGTTATTTGAACAAGGACAGCAGTTTTAAGCTGTATGATCTGGTGAAGGAATTTAATCAGGTCATTCTTCGTGTCGTTACCATGATTATGAAATTCGCTCCGATTGGTGTGTTCGCTTTGATTGCATCGTCGATCGCTTCCTACGGCATTCAGGTGATTATTCCATTGGCGAAGTATCTCAGTGTGTTCGCGCTCATTGATTTTACATTCTTAGCAATTTATATCCTGATTGTCTCTGTCACGACGAAGGTTCGGATTGGAGATATTGTTCGTGGAATCGGCCGAATGTCGGCGATGGCGGTTGCTACCGGATCGTCCGCTGTAACGCTTCCCACTGCGATGCAGGATGTCGAAAACAGGCTTGGGGTCGATAAAAAGATCAGTCGGATCATGATGCCATTAGGCGTCACCTTAAACAGCAATGGCGCAGCCATTCACATGACGATCACCTTAATCACGATTTCCCAGATGTATGGCATTCCTTTTACGGGAACCAACATTTTGTTTATGGTAATCCTGTGCACTTTTGCTTCTGTGGCAAATGCCGTGGTTCCCGGCGCTGGCATTGTCTCTCTGACGATTGTGGTTCCGCAAATGGGGCTCCCGCTTGAATCGATTGCGCTATTTGCCGGAATTGAAATCTTTGTGGGGATGTTACGCACAATTTTGAACGTGGATGGCGATGCCTTGGCCGCGATGCTGGTTGCCAGGAGTGAAAACATGATCGACCTGGCTAAAGTTGAACGGTCCCGCTCGTTGTCTGACGAAGAACTGGCTGAACTTTCTGCGAAAGAACAAACTGAAGCATAATCCCGAAGGAATGTCACTGCAAACAGCTGTACGGTATTTGTTGTTCTAATTGACTTACACTGGATGTTCCCTTTCCATAATGAGAGGGGCATCCAGAAACACGATGAGAATATTAATTCTCGGAAAATTTGTACCCACTGCTCTGAATGTTGAATGAGGGGGATGATTTGTTGGCACCAACAGAGCCTTCAATAAAGTAAGAAGGAAAAATAATTGGACTATTTACCGGCACATTATTTTTATCCGAGTTCCGAAACATACATAAATGCAGGTCTCGACTTCCTGCTACTGAGCCAATAAAGGTTTTTTATGGGGAAATTTTTATATCTAAGTACTGCATAAAAGTAAACTAACCGATGTCCCAGAGGAGAAAAAGATGGTTCAAAAGAAGATAAAAAATAACATGACCATAGCGCTCGTTTTATCTATGGTTCTTGGGATAATATTTGGATTGATCTCAGGCAAAAATTATCCGCTTGTTGAAATGTTGGGGCAAATGTTCCTGAAGTTGCTCCAGATGCCGATAATTCTGCTCGTGGCCGGGCAAATTATGGAGGCGATTGCCGGTATCAAACCGAGTGAAACTGGGAAGATTGGTGTAAAAACCATCATCATTTTTGTGGTATCTACGGTTTTGGCTTCTCTTGGCGGTGTGATCATGGCAACCGTAGATACCACAAAAATGATGATGGTTTTT
>CALCQT010000336.1 GCA_937894825.1 uncultured Anaerolineaceae bacterium | reverse complement strand
AGACGTGTGCTCTTCCGATCTCAGGTCTTCACCGGTTCCGCTCAGGACAATTTCACCCGTTTCCAGCACATAACCGCGATCCGCGATGGCGAGCGCCATTTGTGCGTTTTGTTCCACCAGCAGGATGCTGGTACCGGATTGGTTGATGTCGAAGATGATATCAAAAATCTGCTCGACAAGGATCGGCGCCAGACCCATGGAAGGTTCGTCCAGCAGCATCAGGTCCGGGTTGCCCATCAACCCACGCCCGATGGCCAGCATCTGCTGTTCGCCACCGGAGAGGGTGCCGCCAGCTTGCGTGCGGCGTTCTTTCATACGCGGGAAAAGCTCAAAAACGCGCTCGATTCCTTCCGCCACTTTCGCTTTGTCGTTGGTCAGAAAGGCGCCCATCTCAAGGTTTTCCTCCACCGTCAGTTTGGGAAAGATGTGGCGGCCTTCCGGTACCTGAATAATGCCTTTTCGTACGATCTCATCCGTCGCCAGTCCGGTAATTTCTTCGTCATGGTAAATGATCGTTCCGCTATGGCTTTCTACTAAGCCGGAGACGGAGTTAAGCGTTGAGCTTTTTCCGGCGCCGTTTCCCCCGATCAGCGCAACAATTTCACCTTTATTAACCTGAAGCGAAATCCCTTTCAATGCGTGGATCGCTCGATAATACACTTGAAGGTCTTTAATTTCAAAATACATGGGGCTGAACCGCCTTTCTGTTCGCTGCTTTTCGTTGAGAATACTTTTCAACCAGATTCTCCGTTCCGGAGCCCAGATACGCCTCGACCACGCGCTGGTCGGACTGGATCTCCTCCGGTGTGCCCTGAGCGATTTTCTCGCCGTGATCCAAAACAAGAATGGAATCGGAAATATTCATCACGACTTTCATGTCATGTTCGATCAGCACGATGGCAATCTTAAGCTGCGACCGCAGCGTTTTGATTAACTCGATCATCGCCGCCGTTTCTTGCGGGTTCATACCGGCGCAGGGTTCATCCAGTAAGAGCAAATGCGGGTTGTTTCCTAACGCGCGGGCGATTTCCAGCCGGCGTTGCGCTCCATAGGGCAGGTTTTTTGCCATGTCGTCCGCATAAGCGGAGAGACCGACGAAATCGAGCAGATTGCTGGCTTTCTGGATGGATTGTTTTTCTTCGCGGCGATTACGGGAAGTCTGGAGGATGGCGTCCAGGAAGGTGGAGCGCAGACGGGGCTGCTGTCCGATCAGAATGTTCTCGACGACGGTCATGTTTGTGAACAGCCGGATATTCTGATACGTTCGCGAAATTCCGAGATTGGCGACCTCATCCGTTGGAATCCCGTTGATCGGACGGTCCTGGAACAAAACTGTGCCGGAATCGCAGCTGTAAAATCCTGAGATCGCATTGAAAAATGTGGTTTTCCCGGCTCCATTCGGCCCAATAATACTGATAATGGACTGAAAAGGCACCTGCAAGCTGACGTCGTTAACAGCGGTCAACCCGCCGAATGAAATCGTGATGTTGTTGGCTTCCAGAACATAAGCGGGTTTTGTTGTCATGGTTTTAGATCCTTTTTCAATACTTCGATCGATTCAGGCGTTACGGACAAAGTCCTTCGCTTCACCGGCCAAATTCCCTCAGGCCGGATAATCATCATGGCGATCAGCAACGCGCCGAAAACAAGCATGCGGTAGTTTTCAAGATCCCGCAGCAATTCCGGCAGCCCCTTAATAATGAAGGCGCCCAGCAGCGTACCCGGGATGGAGCCCATCCCGCCGATGACGACGACTGCCAACGCGTTGACGGAAACCATAAAGGCGTATTCACCCGGGCCGGTGTAGGTGTTCCTTGAAGCATAGATGGCTCCGGCAAGGCCGGCGATGGCGGCGCCGATGACGACTGCCAATACTTTATACGAACTCACGGTGACGCCGCAAGCCTGAGCGACGGTCTCATCCTCCCGCATGGCTTCCCAGGAACGTCCGGTGCGGGAATATTGCAGACGAAAAACCACATAGAGAACAACCAGGAAAAGGATCAAAATCAGATAAAGGAACCACACGTTATCATCGAATGGTTTACCAAAAATTTTGGCAGTCAGGGCAGGCTGAGTCGGCTGCCCGATGTTTTTGATGCCCTGCGGCCCCCCGGTGAAATCCGCCAGCAGGTTGCTGTTGATCAGGATTCGGATGATTTCTCCAAATCCAAGAGTAACGATCGCGAGGTAATCCCCGCGCAGATTCATGATCGGAACACCCACGAAGAGTCCGCCGATTGCGGCAATGAAGATCGCAATAATCAGTGCCGGCCAGAAATTCATTTCAATTCCAAAAGGTTTGGGAGCGGTTAACAGACCAAAGGTATAGGCGCCCAGCGCGTAAAATGCGACATAGCCAAAAACAAGCTGTCCTGACAGTCCGACGATCAGGTTCAGACCAAGGCCCATAATTGCGTAGATAAAGACGATGCCGAGAACCGAGATCGCATAGGCGTTTACCAGAACCGGCAGCAGGAACACGGCGATGACCACGAGAAGTGTCAGGATAGTGGTCATATACGGGTATTTATTCAGGAAAATCCGGATTTTGCTTTGCTGAACAATTTTCTGAATGAATTTGGAAATTTTCCCAGATACATTCGTTTTGCTTGAAACCAGATGGAGCAGGGATGCAGCCAGTCCGCCCAGGATGGTGGCAATAAAATATCGGATCACTGCGTTTGCGATATCCGTCTGGAACAGAAATGTGCTGATGACTTCGGGAGACACCGCGTCCAGGTAATTTCGGATGTCCTGTCCTTTTGCCAGATAGGTTCCCAGGATCACATTCAAGAGTGAAATAAGGATTCCGGCGGTAATGCCCATGAGCAGGCCCGAACCGATTTCCTGTCCTGCTGTGTGCGATTTGCTGCCGTTCTTTTTTCGCAGGAAGGTATAAGCAATGAAGAAGACCACCAGCCCGGTCAAGATTTGGATCGCCAGCGGACTGGCCGTTTTTCCGGTTTTCGCACTGTTGAACAGTTTCTCCAAAATGACGGCAAAAGTAGATGTGAGATTAATCAGCTCGCTGAATATCAGGATGACGCCCGCGATAATTCCAAATTGGATAGATTTTGAGAAAAGTGTTTTCATTATACTTTCTCCACGTTTGCAGAAGATTTCCCTAACAGCCCGGAGGGTTTTAAGATCAGAACCAGGATCAGGATCGTGAAAGCGATGACGTCTTTCAATTGGAAATCGATTCCTAAAAAGGCTGGTCCCACCGATTCAACGATCCCGAGGATCATTCCGCCAGCCATGGCGCCCGGTATATTGCCGATCCCGCCGAGGACTGCCGCGGTGAAGGCCTTAATTCCGGGCAAAAATCCGACATAATGATTGAACAGCCCGTTATGGATCCCCCACATCACGCCGGCAGCTCCGGCCAGGACGCCGCTGATGATGAAGGTCTGGCTGGTGACCTGGTCCAGGTTAATCCCCATCAGTTGGGCCGTCTTTTTGTCCTGCGAGACTGCACGAATGGATTTTCCCAACTTGGTTTTTTGAACAAAGAAGTAAAGCCCCACCATCAGAATTACGGCCATGATCAGACTGAACACACCGGTTTTGGTGATGATGATCATCCCTTCATCCATCTGAATATTCCAGCCCGATCCGCGAGCCAGCAGGTCAGGATTTTTGTAAGTCTTCTTGTTCGCGCCGAACATGATTTGGGCGGCGGTTTCCAGGAAGATGGACGCGCCGACCGCACTGATCAGCGGCGCCAGGCGAACGGGTGAGTTGCGGAGCGGACGATAAGCAATTTTTTCCAGGTAATAACCGCTGCCGGCCGAGACGGCAGCCCCAATAAGAAATGCAAGGATAATCGCCAGGACAGGATAGGTGTTCAAAAAATTACTGTCCCCTACTTTGAGGAAATTCAGGTATTCGAATGTGAAATAACCCGCGAAACATCCCAGCATCATGATATCCCCGTGAGCGAAATTAATCAGCAGCATGACGCCATATACCAGTGTGTATCCGATCGCAATTAGTGAATACATTCCACCGACAATCAATCCGGTGTTGAGAAATCCAAGCCAGTAGACCGGTCCGTATTCCGGGCGGATGATTTGAATAATGATGCGATAGAGAATATAGGAACCTGTCAGGATCCCAACAATCAGGCGGAGCCAATTGATTCTTCTCACAGATGGTTTGGGAGAAGTTTTTTCCTGAGGTTTATCTGCTTCCATTTGTTTGTCTGCTCCTTCATAACTGAGTTTATGCAACGTCTGCGGATTTTTACAGACGTATTGAAAATCCAATTTCCCTTTATAAAAAATCTGCTTACCGGACAATGAGAGACAGTTGTTACTATGATTGGGCTTCTCTAACCTTTAGAATGATATTTTTTCGGGGTTTTCATCAATTATTTACAAACGAAAACTAGCATGTCTTTCTGAGACATAAATAAATGAAAATATGTGTGATGAAACCGAGCCCTTTGTCCGGCATGGAAGTTTCTTCCTGAAAGTTCTTTTTTCGTTTGGCGATTAGCAGTTGGGACTGCAAAAAATTACGATCCATCTTTAGAATTAAAGATGGATCGAATTATAAAACATGTTCAAATGGCTGGTTTGCCCGGCCTGTAAAGACGTGACATATTAATCGGATGCAACGATCCAGACACCATCCTGAACAATATAAAATGTCGGACCGGACGCATTACATTCACCGTTTTCATTACAGGTGATATCACCGGTGATTCCCTGATAGCCGGAAGTTCCGCGCACATTTTTGACCAGTTCTTCCCGCGGGATGTAAAGGTTGCCATCGTCGCCCAGAACGGCAGTTTTGCGGATGGCCGAAGCCAGCACATTCGTCGCGTCATAAGCAAACCAGGCAAAGGATGATTTGGAACCGGCAACCCGGCCATACGCTTCGAGATATTCCGCGTCGAAGGCGTCTTTTTCCGGAGAAGATGGCGGGATGGAAGATGTTCCGTAAATCCCTTCCG
>CALCQT010000335.1 GCA_937894825.1 uncultured Anaerolineaceae bacterium | reverse complement strand
ATTGCGATGACGGGTTTTTTATCGTTCATAGCATCCATAGTCTTGGATGGGATCTGCTCCCGGCCAAACACAGGATGCTATGAACGATAAAAAACCCGTCATCGCAATTATCTGCAATCAGGATATTCCGGAAAAACCGGAGGAACCAAAGACCAATGATGTCAACCGGCGATACACAACATCCGTCCTCAAGGCCGGCGGATTGCCGGTATTGATTCCGATCGAATACCCGCTGACGGAAATCCAACTGTTGCGGAAATCCTTCGACGGGCTGCTTTTTGTCGGCGGCGAAGACGTCGCCATTGAAGCGTTCGGCGGTGAACCGCACCCGTCCGTATCCATACCCAACCCGGAACGGGACGCGCTTGAAATCGCGCTGGCCCGCCTCGCCATCGAGACCGACTGGCCACTGCTCGGCATCTGCCGCGGGCTCCAATCCATCAATGTTGCGTTGGGAGGAACACTCTACACCGATATCGCCGCTCAATTCTCCACAGCGATCGTTCATAACAGCCCGGAAGGAACAGCGCGCGACGCCGAGATCCATCCGGTGCGTCTGGAACCGGAGTCCCGAGCCGCCGCATTTTTCGGCGTCCCCGAACTGCAGGTCAATTCATTCCATCACCAGGCTGTCAAAGACCTGGCCCCCGTTTTCCGGCCCGCCGGTTTTTCTCCGGACGGATTGATTGAAGCAATCGAAGCGCCCCGGAACCGTTTTGCGGTCGGCGTACAATGGCATCCCGAGTGCATGTTGCACGAGTGCATGCAGGAGCATCCGCTCCAGATGCGTCTGTTTACGGCATTCGTAAACGCCTGCCGGGCATAGCCTCCTGTCAAGCGTCACCATGGAAACGCAGATCGTTTATATTGGAGCTGGTGCCAATCTCGGGAATCGGGCCGAAAACCTGCGCATAGCCGCGCAACTCCTGCCGCCAGCTGTAACCATCCTGCGTTCCTCTCCAATCTATCAAACCGCTCCCTGGGGCTACACGGACCAGGACCCTTTCTACAACCTGGTATGGGAGGTCAAGACGACACTTCCGCCCGAAAGTCTGCTGGATTACCTGAAAGCGATTGAACAGCGGATCGGACGGGTTGAAAATTTTCGTTACGGGCCGCGCATCATTGATCTGGATATTCTGCTTTACGGTGACCTCAGTCATGCTTCTGAACGACTGACCATTCCGCATCCGCAGATGCGGGACCGCCTGTTTGTTCTGCGGCCGCTGGCAGACCTGATCCCGGATGGACAACACCCTGCCTTCGCCCCCTTCAATTGGGAAGCGCTGGCCAGGCAGGCTCCGGTTATGGAGATCAGCAAAATTTCCGAAACAATCGATTTCGCCAGACCCCTCTTTCGCTGGGGATTGCGCACTTACCTGATGGGAATCCTGAATCTGACGCCGGACAGTTTTTCCCAGGACGGCATTCTGCGTGATGCGGAGGACCCGGTCACCGCGGCACTTGCAAAAGCCGCGGAATTCATTCGGTCCGGAGCCGACATTCTCGATCTGGGCGCGGAGAGCACCCGGCCGGGATTCCGCACGATTTCTCCGGAAGAAGAACAAGACCGGCTGCTGCCCGCGCTGCGGGCGGTCCGGCAGGCCTGGCCATCCGCCATCCTTTCGGCTGACACACGGAACGCGTCGACGGCGAAAGCGGCGCTGAACGTCGGGGCGGATTGGATCAACGACGTGGGCGGATTTACCCATGATCCGGATATGCCGGCCGTTTGCGCGGCCGCGGACAACCCGGTGGTCATCATGCGCAACGCGCCAA
>CALCQT010000334.1 GCA_937894825.1 uncultured Anaerolineaceae bacterium | reverse complement strand
CTCTGGGACGCACGTTACCGTACGACTCTAGCAGCCTACCCGAAGCTCAAGGGGACCGAGCAAATCCCCGCATGTACGCGCCATGCTTTGCCCCTGCTTGGCCTTGCTCCAAATGGGGGTTACCTGGCCGCCGTGTTACCACGAACGCCGGTAGTCTCTTACACTGCCTTTTCACCCTTACCACACTTACATGCGGCGGTCTATTTTCTGTGGCCCTTTTCCGGCAAGTTGCCCCGCCCCGGATGTTATCCGGCATTCCGCTCTAAGGAGTGCGGACTTTCCTCGGTGTGTACAACGCCACACCGCGATCATCTGATCGACCTGACGCGTTAATAATAATATGAATCGGACGATGCGTCCAGTTTTGCGGAGTGGCGAAATATGAAAATTGCCCTTGTTTGCTGATCGCAAGTTAATCGGGATTAAAATGAAAAGCATAAAGGAATCCCGTTATGAACATACTTGTCTTCAATTGCGGCAGCTCCTCCCAGGCGTTCAAGGTCTACCGGAGTGAACCGAGGCGGCCTGAAGCCGTGCTGATTGCCGGAAAAGCGAAAAACGTCGCTACACCGACTCAGGCCAGGCCCTATATCCGTTGGGAGATCAACGGCAAACCCTTCGAAAAGGAATGCCCGCTCGATTCTCACAAGGCTGCCGCGGAACAGATCCTGGCGATTCTGCGCGAAAACGGCATCCGTCCGGACGCTGTCGGGCATCGTTTTGTGCATGGCGGCCGGCTGCTGCAAAAAAACGTGCGGATCGACGCGGAGACACGCGCGCTGCTGCTGCGCTGTCTTCCGCTGGCGCCGATCCATAATCCCAATTCATTTAGTGTGATCGAAGTTTGTGAGGAGCAGCTGCCGGATATCCCGCAATTTGCGGTTTTTGACACGGCTTTCCATGCCGGGATGCCGGAGGCGGCTAAACGCTATGCGTTGCCGACTGAACTGGTGGAAAAATTCGGTTTTCAGAAATACGGTTTTCATGGCTTGTCCTGTCAGTTCGTGACCAAGCAGGCCGCCAGGCTGATGGGAAAGCCGGCGGAGGCGCTCAGGCTGATCATCTGTCATCTGGGCACGGGCGGATCCAGTGTCACCGCGGTTCGCAATGGTGAGACGCTGGATACATCGATGGGTTATTCGCCGTTGGCCGGGCTGGTCATGTCCACCCGCTGCGGAGATCTGGACCCCGGCATTCCGCTGGACCTGGTGCGGGCCGGAATCCCTTTGGAACGCATAGATGAGATCCTGAATCGGGAATCCGGACTGTTAGGCCTGTCGGGGTTTTCTTCCAGCCTGCCGGAGATCATTACGGCTGCCGGGGAGGGGAATCCGGCCTGTCGGATCGCTTATGATGTTTATGTCCATCGGCTGAGAAAATACATCGGTGCTTTTTACTGGTTGCTGGCGGGTGCGGACGCGATTCTGTTCACCGATGATGTCGGCGAGCGCTGCTGGCAGGTGCGGGAACGGGTTTTTGAGAGTGCGGACTTTTTAGGCATCTTTCTCGATCATGAAAGGAACCGGACGGCTGCCGGCGATTCAGCGGCGTGCATCAGCCGTCCGGATTCAAAAGTCCAACTGTGGGCGATTCCGACCGACGAAGAGCAGGTGATCTTTCACGAAGTCCTGTCGCTGTTGAAATCCTGATTTTTGCCGGCATGTTTTGGGAAGTCAATGGTCATATTTTGAACCCTGATTTCTGTTTTTCTTGACGATACTTGAACAAATGGTCTATACTAAAAGCAGGATTTTAAGACTGAATTTTTCTATGGAAAGACAGGCTGGCTGCCGGATCATCCGGCTGAAGCGTTGCGATTTTTTCCATAAAACCATTCAATAAAGACAATCAACTTATTTTCGGAGGACGAATGGCCAGAAAAAGTGCCGAACAAATTATTCCTGCCGCCGGTGAACAGGATTCGGACGCAAGGAAAACCATGCTGGATAAAGCGCTGACGGATATCTCAAAACGCTATGGGGACGGTTCCATTATGCGTTTGGGAGAGGCGAAGCACATGCAGGTCGAGGTGATCCCGACCGGTTCCTTATCGCTGGATCTGGCGCTGGGCGTCGGGGGAATTCCCAAAGCCCGCATTACTGAGGTTTATGGCCCGGAATCTTCCGGGAAGACGACCCTTTGTCTGCACATGGTGGCGGAAGCCCAGAAAATGGGCGGGACAGCCGCTTTTATCGATATGGAGCATGCGCTCGATCCGTATTACGCCTCGAAATTGGGCGTTAATATCAATAATCTGTACGTCTCTCAGCCGGACACCGGTGAACAGGCGCTGGAAATCTGCGAAACGCTGGTTCGTTCCGGTGCGGTGGATATCGTGGTGGTCGACTCGGTGGCGGCGCTGGTGCCGCGGTCGGAAATCGAGGGCGACATGGGCGGCTCTCACATCGGGCTTCAGGCGCGGCTTATGTCTCAGGCGCTGCGCAAGCTCGCCGCGATTGTAAGCAAATCGAATACA
>CALCQT010000333.1 GCA_937894825.1 uncultured Anaerolineaceae bacterium | reverse complement strand
GGCTTCACCACCACCAGCGGCGACAGCAGCAACAGCAACCGGAGCGGCAGCGGAGACGCCCCATTTTTCTTCCAACGCTTTTACCAATTCGGATGCTTCCAAAACGCTCAGGGCGCTCAATTCATCAATAAGTTTAGCTAAATCAGCCATTTTAATTCACTCCTGCAAGTATTTTTAAATAAAATTCAATTTTAAGCCCGGACTTATTCGGCAACCGGAGCTTCTTCTTTTGTAACACGGGCTTGCACAACGGCAGCCAACGAACGGCCAGGTTCCGAAATGACACGTGCCAATTGAGATGCGGGAGCCAATAAGGTACCCAGCAGTTTTGCCCGTACAACTGGCAATGGCGGCAAACTTGCCAATGCCTTAATCTGGTTTTCATTAACGGTATTCTTATCTAAGAACCCGCCTTTAATCTTGAAAGACTCATTTTTAGTGATCTCAATAATTGCTTTTGCAACTGCTGCGACATCACCAAAGACAAAACCAACCAGACTGGTATTGTTCAGATCGACAGATGCATACTTCTCCTCTTCAAGAACTTTTGTCATCAAAGTATTCTTGACAACATGCGCTTCACCGCCCGCTTCACGGATTTTGGCCCGAATTCCGTCAATTGTCTTCATATCCATTTTGGAGTACTCTAACATAAAAACAGCCTGACTTTTCTCAAGCCATCCGGAATAACGCGCCATCATTTCATTCTTTTCATTCTTTGTGAAGGCCAATGGAAATAACCTCCTTCCTTCAAAATTTAACAAAAAATCTTTGTCTGAAACAGCCGGACAAAGATCGATCATCATTTCTGGATGATTTCTATTCGCCTCGGCAGGATATTAAGCTCATAGGAGCACCGGCTGTCTTCAGTGAATTACAATTATTCAATTGTTTTCCGGGAACCGTCTGAATCGGATTCTTCCGGTTCCCTTATATCCAAATATTCTGGTTATTCCGAATTGCGACACAAGCGCGCCACCGACAACCTATTATAAACGATTATTCAAGCGCATCCAAACTCTGCACCGCGGCAAGATCCACTTTGATGCCGGGGCCCATGGTTGATGTGATGGTAATCCGCTTGATATAAACACCCTTCGCTCCGCTGGGCTTTGCTTTTTTGACAGCGTCCAGGAAGGAAGCCAGATTTTCATAAAGCTTGCCCAATTCAAACGAAGCTTTCCCAATCGGCACATGCAGGTTGGCTGATTTATCCAAACGGAATTCAATACGACCCGCTTTTGCTTCCTTGATAACCCGAGGGAGTTCATCCGGTTGACAAACGGTTCCGGCTTTGGGGTTCGGCATCAAACCGCGCGGACCCAGCACACGACCCAAACGCCCTGCTTTTGCCATCATATCCGGTGTCGCGATTGCGACATCAAAATCGGTGAAACCCTGCTGAATCTTCTGGATCCATTCATCGCTGTCCGCGATATAATCCGCTCCGCCCTCCTGGGCTTTGGCAACACCTTCACCCTGGGCAAAAACCAGCACGCGGACGGTCTTTCCCAGACCATTCGGCAGAACGACCACATCACGAACCTGCTGATCAGCCTGACGCGGATCCAACCCCATTCGCATATGGACCTCGATTGTTGAATCAAACTTTGTAATGCTGGTTTCTTTAGCCAGCGCCAAAGCGTCCTTCGGTGAATAGTATGTTAAGCTTTCGACTTTCTTTTGTGCTTCAGTAAACTTCTTTCCGTGTTTCGGCATTATAACTCCTTGTGGTCCGATCGAGTACGAAATGTACTCTCCCACATATTCTTAATCAATCACCTGAAGGCCCATATTACGAGCGGTACCTTCAATCTGTTTAATTGCTCCCTCAATGTCGATGGAATTCGTATCCTTCAATTTTGTCTCGGCGATTTCCCGAACCTGCGCTTTGGTCACTTTGCCAACTTTTTCCTTGCTGCCAAGAGCAGCGGCAGTTTCCAGCCCGGCCGCTCGCTTCAGAAGATAAGCCGCAGGCGGGGTCTTCAGGATAAAAGTGAACGACCCATCGGTAAAGACGGTAATTTCCGCAGGAACAATTTCGCCGATTCGGTTTTGCGTTCGGGCATTATATTCCTTCACAAAACCCATGATATTAATACCATGACCCGCGAGGGCAGGACCCACCGGAGGCGCCGGCGTTGCTTTTCCGGCATTCAAATTCAACTTAACAATTGCTTTTACTTTCTTTGCCACAATATCTCCTTCGTGGTAATAACGGATTCTATCCTTCCACAAATTTCAAGGGAGCGGCAGACCCGTTCCCTTAATTCACATTCCAATTTATGCTTACGACTTCTCCACCTGAAGAAAATCGAGCTCGACAGGAGTTTCACGGCCAAAAAAGTTGACCATTACGCGAACCTTCGATTTATTCTGGTCGATCTCCGAAACAGTACCTCTGAAATCATTAAACGGTCCGTCAATAATCCGCACCTTCTCACCAATTTTATAGGTGACATTAACAATCGGCGCGTCAGCTTCCATCCGCTTAATAATCGAATTGACCTCTTCACTGCGCAGCGGCGTCGGTTGGTTCCCCATTCCGACAAAACCAGTCACACCGGGCGTATTGCGCACAATATACCAGGACTCTTCCGTGAGGATCATGTTAATCAAAACATATCCGGGGAAAATATGCCGTTCTACCGTCTTCCGCTTACCGTCCTTGACTTCAATCTCTTCCTGCGTCGGAATAACGACATCAAAGATCTTCTCTTTCATCCCCATCGAATCGATACGTTGTTCAAGGTTATGCCGGACTTTGTTTTCATAGCCGGAATAACAATGAATGACAAACCAACCGCGCTCTTCAGTGCTTTCGATCTTGTCTTCGTCTTCGATAGGTTTTGCTTTAGATGCCCTGGCAGGTTTTTTCGCTTTGGGTGCAGCCGCTTTTTC
>CALCQT010000332.1 GCA_937894825.1 uncultured Anaerolineaceae bacterium | reverse complement strand
CTCTGTGGGCAGTCTGCGTCCGACCCAATTACAATAGTCCGCGGCCTGAGAACGGCTGACATGAATCACCGGGAAGTCCCCATATTCCGCCGTATCTTCGAAGTAATCCGGTATGCTCAGCAAAGTCAAATCCGCCGGTTCCGAGCAAACGTCCGCTTCCATGCAGCGCTGATACTGATTATTGGAGACCTCCATCATATCGATCCAGAAGATCCCTTTCTCCGCCGCCGGGTCGCCAACGCTGACCACAAAAGCCTGGTCCATCACATTGCTCAGGATTGTCCCGGGTTGATCCAGCGGAACATCCCGCGAAAGGAGTTCTGAATTTTCCGGGTAAGCTATGCCCTCGGATTCAGGGTTAGTCCCCGTTTCAAGCGCATTATCCGAATTCAGCGTGGAAATGACCGATTCAGACTCCGGATTATAGCTCGAAGAAATTGCTTTGGCATCCGTTCTGCGGGCCGGAAATGATGACTGAACATCGCGTACCGGCGCTTCGGTTACCACATCTGCCGGACCTTCTTCAGCACCCGAAACAGTTGGAACCGCATCGGTTTGCCGGGTCCCCGCAGAAGCCTCATCGTCTGCCAGACCGACCTTATCCATAACCATTTTCGCAAATTCATTGATCTCCTCAGGAATCCGGGCATCCGTTTGTTCAAAAAGCGCAATCGACATGTCATTAAAAATATCGTACAGGTCTCGGACAGAATCGAATTTCAGAATAGAAAACACGCCTGCAGCCAGCACCAATATCGCCGTCCAGGCCCATTTTCCATTTCGCGGCCGCCCCAGAACCGTTTTCATCTTCGGAAAGAGCCGGACCAATTCCTGTTCAACCGTTTCGCCGCGCCCTTTTCGGAGCAGGAAAACGAGCAAAATAAGCGACCCAATCCCCGGAATCAGATTCAGCAACAGGAACCAGCCGGATTTTGGCAGGTCGTGCAGCCGGCGAACCGTCGCCGCCCAAAAAGGGACCAGTGAAAACAGGTAGTAAAGGATCAGCACACTGTATATAATGAAAAAGAGGTTTTTCTCGCTATTCAGCGCTCCATCCGCCATCAAGGCCAGCGGATAAAGCGGAATCAGTAAAATTATGAGATGAAGAATCACAGCCTGCCAGTATGGTTTCCGATGGAGCGTGCCGGAAAAATTTGCGTAGTTTCTGAATACGTTGAAATATGCCTTGATCATAACTTCGTCCTCCGTTATGTTTTTTTGCTCTGGTACCGCAAGATGCAATAATTGCAATTCACTAAAAAAATAAAGATAAATAGCTTCTATATAATCTCATTTATATATGAAGCGAAATGATCGGAACGGATAAAATTTTATTTTCAATTATTTCTGAATAAAATACGCGAAAATCAGATTCTCGCTCAGCCAAAATATTTTTCCCTTTTCTATGCTCAATTATCGCGAAACCCGCAGGGATTATGCAGATAATTTAATGATAAATCGCCGATCAAAAATGTTAGAATTCTATTCTACTCCCGAAACAATGAAAAAACAACCGGGAATTTTTTCACCTCGCTCCAAAATACTTTTTCGTTATTTATTTTTGTCGTGTTTCACACGACAAAAATAAATAACGCTTCCGAAAATTGAATTTTCCATACCATCGCTATCGGTTGGGTTTCTGTTTAAATCCCGCAGAAGTTTCTCCGATGCGTTACCATTAGCAAAGAAACGAAAGGACAGAAACGTTAATGAAAAAAGCCCTGGTACTGAGCCTTCTGTTGACTGGACTCGTCCTCGCCGGCAAGCCTGCTGCTGCTCAGATTGAAGTATCTGAACTGGAAACGATCACTCCCGAAAATGTCCAGAACCTTCAATTTCTGACCGGCATTGGTCATGGAACCTTCAGCGGAGGAATCGCCTGGCAACCCAATGGAGACCTGATTGCAGCCGCCGCGGGTACGGGTGTCGCGTTCCTCGACCGTACCACAGCGGAACAAACCGGCTTCATTCCCACCGGCTTCCAGCCCACCGCACTCTCGGCTTCACCGGATGGACAGCGCCTGGCCGTTGCGTATAACGTTCCCACCGGGAATACAACCGGATCCCTGGCGGAACCGGAATACGCGCGCAGAATCAGTCTCATTTCATTATCGGACGAAGACCAGGCAACTGAAGAAATCAGCGATTTGCAGGAATGCGGCGGATCAAATATTCAGGAAATCGCATTCACACCGGACGGAAACTACCTCGTTTTCGAAAAAAAACATATATTTCAGGAGCAGAAACTTTTCTGTGTCCTGTCAGTCAAGGATAGGAAAATCAGCCAAACAATGGAAATCCCTGAGAACGCCGACTCGGCGATCTCCCCCGACGGACGATTCGCTGCCGTAGTGCCGCGGGACAGGGAATACAAGGCCAACAGCGCTACAATCTATACATTTCCGGATTTCGATCCGGTCACGGAAATTCAATTTGATCCGGTCCTTTGGCCAACGCCTTCCTTCACGCATCAGGGCATATTTGTTCTGCGCGATTTTGAAGAGAGTACTGATAGCGGACCGCACCGGCTGCGCTTCTGGTCCGTGCCGGCAAAAGAACCGTTTGCAATCATCCTGGAAGCGGATCAGGTCACCGTTGCCGCGCTCCCCGGGATTACGCATGGCATCGCCTATGACCAGATCCTGTCCCAGGATCTTTCACCCAACAGTCAATGGATCGTCACCGGCTCCCGGAACGGAATTGTCAAGCTATGGAACGCCGCAACCGGTCAATTCGTAAGGGAATTAGGGAAGCTGACCTGGATCAGCCATAATCTGGTCGAAAACCCGGGCGGAGTCCAGTCATCTCAGAGCAATAGTGCTATCGCCTCAGTCTTGTTCAGCCCCGATGGCATGACTGTTTCGGCAACGGAATCCCTGACATTGTTTGGACAAGCCGGTCAAATCCATCTATTTTCACTTCATGACGACAGCGGAACGCTGATTTTCAATGGAGAATCCGTTGGAAACAGCGATATTGATATCGGATTCTCACCCGACAGCAGCAGGCTGGTCTATGGCGGTTTTGCTGACGGTCATGCTGAGGTGCACGCCGTGCCGGGAGGAGAACTCGTTTTGCGACTTACCGGACACAGCGCAACGGTCAATCAGGCCATGTACGCTCCCGATGGGTCAATCATCGCGACCGCTTCGGATGACGCTACGATTCGTCTGTGGAATGCCAAAAGCGGATCGGAGCTCCATGTCCTGACCGGTCATACCGGACGCGTGACCCGGATTACCTTCTCGCCGGACGGCCAGTGGCTGGTCTCCGCCGCGGAAGACAACACTTTACGGCGCTGGCAAATCGAGGACGGCGCACTGATTGAAATTCATGCTTTGGGCGAAAACAATTGGCAGTTCGAGCTGTTGCATGTACTATCCGATAATCAATCCATCGTTTATGTCGCGGTGGCCTATCCTTCTTCTTTAACAGGGTATGTCATCCGGCAAATGGTATGGGACCTGGAAAATGGCGGGGAAACGCAGATTGGCGAAGGCAATGTGACACTCTCCTCAGTGGCTCAGGATGGACAGACCTTCGCGGGATATACCAACAATGACGGGAACAAAGTGATCGGAACCCTGGATAACAGTGGTCGTATCACGTTGCGCGCAACC
>CALCQT010000331.1 GCA_937894825.1 uncultured Anaerolineaceae bacterium | reverse complement strand
GTACATGCGGGGATCCTTTCAGACAGGGCTGCACCTTTTGCGCACCCGCTGTCGATTGAGATTTTGGGCTTATTTTATCATCGGTCGGCGTAAAACGGGTTCTATCCGCAGGATTTCAAAATTGGGCGCAATGCACAAAAATTTCAACGAATATCTCCGGTCGGATTTTGTGCGGCAATGCTGTACAATATCCGTTGAAATGGAAAATAAACTTGCGATCGACTTTGGCAATTCAAACACCGTTCTGGCCCTCTGGAACGCGGAAGCACAGCGTTCCGAAACGCTGCGCCTGGATGGATACAGCATGGCGGATGGCTTTGTCATCCCGTCGCTGATCCACTACGTGTCCGCGGAGAAAATCCTGATCGGGCAGCAGGTCCTCGCGGCAGGATTGCTTTCCTCCCCGCAGACCTTCCGTTGGATGAAGCGCTATATCAGCTTGCGCAGTCCCTACAGCATCCAAAACGCGCCGGGGAAGATCAGCGCCCGGCAGGCCGCCGAAGATTTTTTGAAGCTGATCGAAGTCTCAGCCTTTGCGCAGGCCGCCTTCGATCCGGATGAGATCACCCTCAGCGTCCCGCTGGAGGCCTTTGAGCACTATGAAAACTGGCTGGCAGCGGACCGGGCGCAAAATGCCGACCGCCGGCAGCGCCGGATCCGCATCATTGATGAAGCTTCCGCCGCAGCGGCCGGGTATGAAGAAACCGTTCACGCCGGCGATGCACTGTTGCTGCTGGATTTCGGCGGCAGCACGCTCCAGGCGGTCGTGGCGGCTGTTCGGGAGGCGCCGGAAGCAAAAGAAACAGCCGGGCAATTCTGTACCGTGGCAGGAAAATCCGCCTGTGGCATCGGCGGCGCGACGCTGGACACCTGGATTTATGAGGAAATCTGCCGGGATCACCACCTTCTCCCGCAGGGAATTGAAGGCTGCAGCCGCGCGCTGCTGCAGCGCTGCGAACAGCTGAAACTGGATCTTTCCGAAGCGAAAACAGCCCATTTTGAATTTCGGCTGCCGGATGGAAGACTGCTTTCAACAGAATACGAGCGTGCCTTTCTGAACCGGCTTTTCGAAAAACGCGGCTTGTACCGCATCCTTCATGAACGGATCCGGGAAGCGCTGCTGCAGGCAGCGGACCATGGCTATCCGCAGGACCGGATCAAAAAAGTCATTCCGGTCGGCGGCGGCTGCCGCATTCCCGCGGTATTGGATCTAATGGCAGGGATTATGGGCGAAGCGACGCTTCTGAAAGGCGAACCGATGGGCGCGGTGGCGCGCGGGGCAGCCTGTTTTGCCGGCGGCATGGATATTTATGACTTTATCCAGCATGATTACGCCGTCCGTTATCGTGATCCCGCCAGCGGGGAGTACGCTTTCCAGCCCATCATCCGGAAGGGAACGCCCTATCCCAGCAGCGGCCCGGTCGCAGCCTTGAAAGTGAAGGCCTCTTTTGAGAATCAACAGCTGCTTGGATTGGCCATTTACGAGATCAGCCATCAAAGCGTGCTTCCGGCGGATCATTACGAAATCCTGTTCGATGAGCGAGGCGAAGTGCGTTTGTTTCCGCTTGGAACGCAGGAACAAAACGCACAGTTACGGCATTGGATGAATGAACGGACGCCGTCCTTCCTGAAAGCGGAGCCGCCGGCGCAAAAAGGACAGCCGCGTTTTGAAACACTTTTTGAAATCAGCCCCAATAAGATGTTATTGTTAACTGCAACCGACCTGGAAACCGGAAAGATCCTGTTTGATAAATTCCCGGTCATCCGGTTGTCCTGAGCCTATTGCGGACATTCACACAAGGAGGAGCTATGGCCCGGCTTGAAGAAATTGAGGTCACTATTGACGAAAAAGGGAATATCCGCATCCGTGTTAACGGCATCGCGGGAGAAGCCTGCCTGGACACGACAGCGGCGCTTGAAGCGGCGTTGGGCGGCAAAATCCTCAGCCGCGAAATGACGCCGGAAGCGCTGGAGCAGCCGGTTCAAAACAGCGCCGCACAGCAGGAAAAAATTCATTTACGGAGCGGCGGCAATAAATGAATCTGCGCGTGCATACCATTCTGCACGGCAGTAAAGCCAACGGCCCCGGCATTCGATCCGTGATCTGGCTGCAGGGCTGCACGCTGAACTGCCCGGGTTGTTTCAATCCGCAGACGCACGCGGCGGAAGGCGGCGAGCTGATCTCAACCGATACGCTGACGCGCCGTCTGAAAGCCATGCCGCCGGAAACCGAAGGGATCACAATCAGCGGCGGCGAACCGTTTGAACAGGCGGAGGCACTGGCTGAATTTCTGACGCGCTTTCGGCGGCAGGAAAACGGCTCGGTGATCGTTTTCAGCGGATTCCCCAAAGAAAAGATCGAAACAACGCCCCAATACCGGGCATGCATTTCACTGATCGACGTGTTGATTTGCGGACCTTATAACCAAAACGCTCAGACGGATCATCTGCATTATCTCGCCTCCGCAAATCAGGAACTCTGGTTTGTCAGTGATCGGTACAACCAGGCAGATTTAACCGGTCTTCCGACCCATGAGGTGTTCATACTTTCGGACGGGTCCGTCACCGTCAGCGGACTGGGCGCCATCCAATAAAGTTTAAGCTAACCTTTATCTATTTCCGTCACAGAAACCTTTTTCGCGGTTCTTTTATGACGGGAATACAACTGCTTTACGGTAAAATCAACCTTAGGACAATTGGTCGGCAATCTGAAATGCCTGCAGAACTGATTGAATTTCGATTGCCTGATAATATTTTGGGGGAACTAAAGGACATTATCCATGAATCTAGCAAAGCGGAATTATTCTACCTTTTTGGTCTTGCTGCTAAGTCTGATTTTTATCTTTCTCGCCACAGCGATCCCTGCGGCGGCGGCACAAACGCAGACCAAATATATCGTGAACATGTATTTCTTCTGGGGGGACGGTTGTCCGCACTGCGCGGACCAGGAAGTTTTTCTGGAAGAAATGACACAGAAATACGGCAATCAGCTTGTGATCCATGACTATGAATTGTGGTACCACCCGGAAAACCAGCCTGTGATTGAGAAGTTTGCCGAAGCTTACGGGTTCAAACCGACCGGCGTGCCCGTGACGTTTATCGGTAACGAATATTGGGTTGGCTTTAACGTGGATAAACAAAAAGAGATGGAGCGGGCCATCCGGGATGGCATTGAAGGCGGCGTGGTTGACGCGCAGGATATTGTCGACGGTATCCAGGACCTGCAGCCGCCTGCGATCAGCACCGCAGCGGTGATCACATTGCCATTGATCGGTGAAATCAACCTGGAGAACCGTTCGCTTCTGTTCAGCACGATCATCATCGGTCTGGTGGATGGCGTCAACCCCTGTTCGTTGTGGGTACTGACAATGCTGCTGGCGATGACCGTTCGGACCCATTCGCGGAAAAAGACCATCATCATCGGGCTGGTCTTCCTGACTGTGACAGCGGCAGTTTACGCACTTTTTATCGCCGGCGTCTTTACAATTCTGACTTATGTCAGCTATATGAAATGGATTCAGATCGGGGTCGCAATTTTGACGCTGATCCTGGGCGCCATCAATTTGAAGGATTACTTCTTTTACAAAGAAGGGGTATCTCTCACAATTCAGGATTCTCAGAAGCCCGGAATTTATCAAAAAATGCGCAATGTGATGAATTCCAGTGAAAACGTTTGGGCCATGATTGGGGCGACAATCGCCCTTGGGCTCGGTGTTTCCCTGGTAGAGTTTTCCTGTACAGCCGCCTTCCCGGTCATCTGGAGTAACCTGCTGGTCTCCCAGAACGCCTCAACGCTGACATTCGTTTTGCTCCTGCTGCTGTATATGCTGATCTACCAGTTGGATGAACTGATCATCTTTTTCGTTGTCGTCTTCACCATGAAATCTTCCCGCATGGAAGAGAAGCACGGACAAATCCTGAAGTTGTTCAGCGGTTGTTTGATGGTAACGCTTTCGCTGGTCATGATCATCAAACCGGCCTGGATGAATGACCTTGGGCATACGCTGCTGGTATTCGGATTCGCAGTACTTCTGACACTGTTTGTCCTCTTACTGGCCTCGAAAATCCTGCCTGAATTCGGCATTTATATCGGGCATAAACGCCCGAAACAACGAAAAGGCGCCGCAAAGAAGAAGTAATACCGCGCTCCCGATCATTCGGCATAAAACAAAATCCCCCGCTGCGGGGGATTTTGTTTTATTCCGAAGGATCGTCTCGTCTTGAGGCGACGATCGGATTTGAACCGATGATCAGGGTTTTGCAGACCCATGCCTTATCCACTTGGCCACGTCGCCATGGTTTTCCTACTGGAGTCTTAAAAAAAAGAGCGGGCATCGAGACTCGAACTCGAGACCTTCTCCTTGGCAAGGAGGTGTTCTACCAACTGAACTATGCCCGCACGGATGCTCTTTTCTTTTTGCAACTTAACGCTCCGTTATTATACTCAGGAACCAAAATTCGTCAAGGGAACCCTGGATTTTAATGCAGAAAAGGAAAAGGTGTCGATTGACAAAGTAAATGCAATCGAGATAAAAAAATCCTGATAAAAACCGCTCTTATTCCGATCCCCGACAGAAATCGCTGAGTTGCATCTTCATTTGAATACGTGTATTATAAGTTTATTTTCAAATGGAGTTCAAAGACAAATGATCACATTAAAAGAAATTGCCAACGAAGCAGGCGTCAGCATTATGACAGTTTCCAACGTTGTAAACGGAAATCTCTCAAAAGTATCCAAAGAAAACGCTGAACGAATCCAAAAAATCATACGCGAGCGAAAATACATCCCGAATTCAACCGCGCGCAGTCTGGCGAAAAAAAATTCAAATATTATCGCGATAATCTTACGAGGGGACCAAAATGAAAACACGCTTCAAAGTCCTCATAACGCCGCTTTGGTTGGGATCATGATTCAGAAGATACAAAGTCTTGGGTACTATACAATGGTCAACATTGTTCAGTCCCAGGATGATATTTCGAAAAGCCTCCGTACCTGGAATGTTGAAGGCGCGATTTTTCTGGGAATGTTCGATGATGAAATTGAACGGATCTATCAGGTCAACAATGTCCCCATGGTATTTATCGATAGTTATAGTAATGTTCGCCAACTCTCCAATATTGGCATTGACGATTACAAAGGCGGTTACCTTGCGGCACATTACCTTACAAAGCACGGGCATCAAAAAATTGCGTTTGTAGGACCACCAACAAAGCATAACGGCGTTATTCAACACCGGTTTGCAGGTTTTTGCAATGGATTGAAAGAAATGGGAATTTCATTAAATCCTCATCATCAATTTACACTGGAGTCGGAAACGAAAGCTGAAGACATTATTGAAATAAGCAGAAAGATTTCAGTCGATCATAGAGACATTACAGCTGCTTTTGTAACCAGTGATCAGATTGCATCCTATTTGATCCATGGACTCCACGCGAACCATGTCAATGTACCGGAGGATTTTTCCGTAATAGGATTTGATAACTTACTGATCAGCACACAAATTACTCCGCAGCTTACCACGATTTCACAAAATCTTACGGAGAAGGCGAATTTATCGGTTGATGTCTTGTTCAAGCAACTGAAGTCTCCCGACGCTCCGACAGAATCTTTGGTACTGGATGTAGCGTTAATAGAAAGAGGGTCTGTCGCCCCGATAATGCAGCAATCATAGAATCGTTTGTAAGTCTTTACTGATCTTCACACAGACACTGAACAAAAATGGGAATGCCCAAAGAACCAATTTCGGTTTATTGATTGGAATCCGGAAATAATGCATTTCTATAGGTGATTTTGATAGCATTGACAATCCAAATGAACAGCAGTATAGTATTAAAGGTTTAGCGCTAAACTATCTCAAAAGCCATGACGGCAATTATGTAAAGGAGAAAACTATGGAAAAAAAGTTATCGATTCTCTTTGTATTTGTGCTTCTGTTGAACCTTGTCGCTTGGAACGGTGTGTCTGGGCAAGAAGCTCCGCTTGAGACAACGCAATCTTCAACAAACCCGATCTCAGACCTGGGGAATCCTGTGCAGTACGATCCTCAAAAACCTGTTAACGACGGGAATGACATTACCTTGGAATTTTGGTACTGGACAGGAGCTGCCAATTTGTTCCAATCGCTGGCTGATCAGTACACGGAAATTCATCCCAATGTGACCATCAATCTTGTTGAGAACCCATGGAACGACTACTGGACAAAGCTTCCCTTAGCGCTTCAAGGTAATGATGGTCCGGTGATATTTAATTTCCACAACAACCAGCATGACAATATTATTGGATATATGGCCCCTTACGATATTTCACCGGCTGATTTGGAAGCTGACTTTGTCGGCGTTTCAGGCCATGTGATCGAAGGAAATATATACTATACTGATTACGGCCTGATGACAGCAACCATCTATTACAACACCGATATGTGGGCTGCTGCAGGTCTGACTGATGCCGATATCCCGACCACCTGGGATGAATTTCGGGAAGTTGCCAAGAAACTCACCATTCGAGATGACAAAGGGAAGCTTGTCCAGGCCGGGTTTAGCTTTAACGGAGGCATTCAAGGCGACGTACTTGGCATGAATTATCAGTATGGACAGAATTTGTTTACCAGCGACAATAAAATAACACTGAATAACGATGCCATGAAGAATGTAATCCAGCGTTTGAAAGATCTGTATGAGGTGGATGGTGTTGGCGATTACAACTTTGGCAACAATTCGGGCGATAACTTTGGACAGGGTATGGTAGCGATGTACCTTGGCTGGGGCTTTATGACGAATTCGTTATCACAAAATTTTCCTGACCTGCAATTTAATTGTTTTGAGATTCCGGCGCCTACGGAAGCGGTTCCTTACGCATATCACCGCTATAACGGCGAATCGACCTTCGGTATTAATAAAAATGCCGCTATCGAGCAGCAGAATGTTGCCCAGGATATCGTTCGTTTTTTCCTGACAAATTACAAAAAGAGTTCTGCCTGGCCAATGCAGTTTTCCCGGCAAAAAAGACACTGCAAGTTGATGCGGATCTCCTTGCCATACCGAGTATCGCTGTTCTCGCCAATCATATCGACCGGTATATTTGGCCCGGTTCCATGCCCAGTACAGTTGAAACCAATGTAAAAATTATGCTGGAAAATATTTTTTACAATAAAGAGGATATAACGAAAGCACTTATCGAGGCTGAAACCGCCATCAATGAAGATCTTGCGAATTCAGATTTTATATCACAAGAGTCCAAGTACAAATATGAAAGCGAAGCGTTAAGGTAACGCATCACCCCCATCATTAATCCATATCACGACGCCGAAGGGCGAATTTATTTGCCAATGACGTCGTGATATGGATGGAGCACAACAGGGACCCGGGAGGAGAATAAATCCATGGCATTAATAAACAGGACAAGACACCCGCTGCGCAGTCGGAGTGAAATTATTTTCCGGAACATCGTAATCGTTCTACTGATTGCTTTTTTTGTTCTGTTCTTTGTCCTACCCATTATCATGGCGTTAATCGGCAGCTTCTATCAGTGGAATCCACTGCGACTGCAGTTTAATTTTTTGGGTCTGGACAACTGGAAAAAAGTGTTTACAAGCAAACTATTCTGGAGCTCCATGTGGCATACCGTAGTGTTTGCTTTGGCGGCTGTGGCATTCCGGGTCGTATTAGGGCTTGCGGCCGCCCATGCACTGTATTCCAGGTCGATCAAGCATAAATCTTTTTATCGAACACTTTATTATTTACCCACCATTACCCCCATGGTGGCAGTCGCCTTTGTGTGGAAATTTATTTTTGATCCACAATTCGGACTGCTGAATCATCTACTGGGAATCGACATAAACTGGCTATTTGACGGAAAATATGCATTACCGGCTATCATCATTTTAACAATCTGGAAGGATTTCGGCTTCGCAATGGTGATATTTTTAGGAAGTCTGTATTCCCTGCCTAAGGATTGTTATGAAGCAGCAGAAATTGATGGTGCGGGTGCATGGCAGCGATTGGTTAAACTGACAATTCCTTTGCTGAGGCCAACGATATTGTTCATCGTAATCGTGTCGCTGATTTCGTACTTTCAAACTTATATCCCTGTGATGGTACTGACACAGGGTGGACCGGGCACACAGACGTATTTGGTAACATACATGATTTATGAGGAAGCTTTTGTTAAATACAATTTTGGATATGCATCCGCGCTGTCCTTTGTAGTGTTTCTGTTCATTGCTGTTTTGACTGGATTCTCATTCAAAATCTCAGGTGAAAGAAGTCTCTCCTGAAAGGATACCTATGAAGCAAAAAGTATATTCAGTTGTTCTGAAAGGGACCTTGCTTTTTTTCGGACTGCTCACCATCCTTCCATTTGTCTGGATGCTGTCATCTTCATTTAAAACGAATATCGAAATCAGATCCAATGTACAGTCTTTCATTCCACAACAATTTACTATACAGAACTATGCAAATGTGCTGGAGCACTTCAACTTTCTGCGTTACTTTATAAACAGCCTGCTCTATGCGCTTTTGATCACACTCATTACGATTTACACCAGTACAGCCGCAGGATTTGTGCTGGGCAAGTACAGATTCAAAGGTCGGCAATTGCTATTTACCTGCATTCTACTGACCATGATGGTTCCCGGCATTGTGACGATTATTCCCCGTTACAGCATTATGCAATTTCTTGGATGGATCGATACATATCAGGCATTGATCGTCCCTTCATCTTTCACAGCGTTTGGAATTTTCATGATGCGGCAGGCAACTTTCTCTATTCCTGATGAAATGCTGGATGCCGCCCGGATCGACGGCGCCAATGAGTTTTATCTTTTTCACAGAATCGTGCTGCCTCAGTTGCGTAACTCCATTGTCAGTCTCGCGATTTTTCAGTTCCTATGGGCATGGGATGACTATCTGTGGCCGTATCTGATGATTCGGACGGAGAAAAAATCTTTGCTGTCAGTGGCGCTGAATCTCTTCAACGGACGATATTCAACGGATTATGCCAGTCTTTTTGCCGCCACCAGTATTGCTATTATTCCCGTCATAATTTTCTACCTTGTTTTTCAAAAACATTTTATCGAAGGCGTTTCTTCTTCCTCGATCACAGGCTGACACAACCTCATAATTCGAAGCGAAAGGCATAACCAAAACATGGCAAAAGACACAAGCAAAATGTATCGCAACCAGGTGATGTATTCAATATTCGTGCGCAATTACAGTGAAGAAGGAAACTTTGACGCTGTACGGAGAGACCTGGACCGCATTCAAAAGTTGGGAGTGGACATCATATGGTTGCTGCCTATACACCCGATCGGTAAAATTGCGCGGAAAGGTCTTCTGGGAAGTCCCTATGCCATCTCGGACTATCGCGAGATTAACCCGGAATATGGTACGTTGGATGATTTTATCGCATTGGTAAAAGCGATTCATGAACACGGCATGAAATGCATCATCGATGTTGTTTATAATCATACCTCGCCCGATTCATGGTTGATGCAGCATCATCCCGAGTGGTTTTTCCGCCGGGAAGACGGCTCATTCGGGAATAAAGTGGGCGAATGGCTGGATGTGGTTGACCTTGACTATTCACAGTTGGGACTATGGGACTATCAGATTCAGACCTTAAAGCAGTGGGCCCAAATCGTAGACGGGTTTCGGTGCGATGTGGCGCCTTTGATTCCATTGGACTTTTGGCTGAAAGCCCGTCAGGAAGTTGAAGTGATACGTCCGGGGTGTCTCTGGCTCAGCGAATCCGTTGAGCCAATATTTACCATAGAAAACCGTGATCGCGGATTCGTCAGCCTCTCGGATTCGGAGATATTCCAGGCGTTTGACATATGTTATGAATACGATGTATTTGCAATCTTCAGAGGATATCTGGAAGGACGGCAATCTTTGGCCGAATACGCCAAAATGGTCAATCTGCAGGAAGCTGTTTATCCGGACAATTACGTCAAGCTGCGTTATCTTGAGAACCATGATAATTTACGTGCTTCCTTCATCATCCAGGAAGAATCGCCTCTCTTAAACTGGACAGCGTTCATCTATTTTCAAAAAGGCTTGACATTACTTTACGCCGGGCAAGAGGTGGGGGACCACAATTTGCCTGATCTCTTTGACAAGGATGTGGTTCGATGGAATACAGGAGCAGACTTCACCTGGCTGCTTTCAAGGCTATACACCATCAAAAAGCATCCGGGCTTAACAGACAGCCGTTATGATGTGCAGGCGCTTCCTCATGAAATCCTTTATGCGCGTCATCGTTTTGGAAAACGTCAATTAACAGGGATTTTTAGTATGAAGGGTCAGACATCGCTGCTCTCGACCGGAATTCCTGACGGCGTTTATACGAATTTGATTGATAACAGCGAAGTGCGAATTAAAGCCGGTAAGCTGAGCTGCAAAGGGAAGCCCATCATTTTCGAATCGAACAGAGAGAGCCTTCAGTAAGAATATGGATATGAATCGTTTGTACGAAATCGATGGAAACTGTCGCCCCAACAGTATTGTCGCAGGGGACCATTACAGGTTTACCATTCTAACGTCACGGCTGGTGC
>CALCQT010000330.1 GCA_937894825.1 uncultured Anaerolineaceae bacterium | reverse complement strand
CCTGGGAGAGTAGGTTATTGCCAACCTGATCTTTTTTTCTTTCTCTGCAGACCGCTCTGAGAGCGGCAGGAATTTTGTTGTTATTCCCATGTTTTTGTGCTTTGTACAAAGACAGGAGAATAACAATTTTTTTCTTTTAGTCAAACATATTTTGATGCTTTTATCGTCCTGCTGTTTTGCGCTTAATAGATAGTGATGCTATACTATAAGTAGAAAATTCGACTGATTTCCGAATAAACGGGGAGATTTGAATGCTTAATCATCGGCACGATCTGATGTATGGTGACATTAAATTGTTTAGCGGCACCAGTTGTGAAAAGCTGTCACAGAAGGTTGCAGATTATTTAGGGCTTCCACTCTGTGGACGAACAATTACCGAATTTCCAAATGAAAATTTATTTGTACAATTGAAAAGCAGTGTGCGTGGTCAGGATTGTTATGTGATCCAGACCACCTCCCGCCCGGTTCACCGCAATCTGATGGAGTTGCTGATTCTGATCCAGACGCTGCGGTTGGATTCCGCCGCACGGATTACCGCGGTGATTCCTTATCTTTGTTATGCCCGATCCGATAAAAAAGATCAACCGCGTGTGCCGATCACAGCACGCCTGGTGGCCGATTTTCTTGAGGTAGCGGGGGCGGACCGTTATATGATGGTCGATGTGCATGCCGGCCAGATTCAGGGCTTTTTCAGCGTTCCTGGTGATGCGCTGACCGCTTATCATAAGATGATTAAATATCTGGCCAGCTTGATGCCGAAGATGAAGGACCCGGTGGTTGTGTCTACCGACCTGGGCTTTGCCAAGCGCGCCCGGAATATCGCGGCGAAACTGGATGTTCCGCTGGCGTTTATCGAGAAACGCCGGCAACGGAACGATTCAAAAGCGGAAGCCCTCGCGCTCATCGGCGACATCAAAACCAAGGATGTCATTCTGGTGGATGACGAAGTTGACACCGGCGGATCCATGGTCAATGCGATTAACCTGGTGAAAAAAGAAGGCGCGCGGGATATTTACGTGAACTTTGTCCATCCGGTCTTTTCAAGTAACGCTGTTGAACGGCTGGTGGCCACGGATGTCAAGGAATTTATCACAACAGACACCATCCCGATCCCGGAAGAATCACTAAAGATGTTTGGCAACCGACTCACAATTCTCAGCATTTCGGATTTGTTGGGCGAGGTGATTTCGCGAACGAATCGGGGCGTCAGCGTTGGCGCATTGTTCAATGAATAGGTGCTATGCCTGAACTTCCGGAAGTTGAAACCATCGTCCGTTCATTGAAACAGGGCGGCATCACAGGCGAATCCATTCTGAATCGGCAGATACACGCTGCCGATTTGTTTTGGGATCGGACTTTGGCCTTTTCTGATCCCGGTACGGATTTTCTGGCCTGGTTCAGCGGTAAATCAGTCGATGGTGTTTCCCGGCGGGGAAAATATATCGTTATTTCAATTCCTCCGAAGTCATTGATCATTCATTTGCGCATGAGCGGGGATATCCGGGTTGAAACGGATGACGCGGGTACGCTTCAAAAACACGACCGCTTCCTGCTGCGGTTTGCCGATGGCTTGCGGATGGTGTTCAATGACACACGGAAATTTGGGCGGATCTGGCTGACTGCAACGCCGGAGACGCTTTTTGCGGCGCTCGGGATTGAACCGCTTTCTGAGGCGTTTAATGCCGAGTGGCTAAGGACGAATCTGGGCGCGAGGAAAACGGCGATCAAAGCGCTGTTGTTGAATCAGAGTTTCATTGCCGGGCTAGGGAATATTTATACCGATGAGATTTTGTTCCAGGCCGGAATCCTGCCGACCCGTAAGGCTTTTACGCTGCGGTCAGACGAGATTGAGAGATTGCCGGAAATTATAAAAAGCGTCCTGCAGACCGGTATTAAAAATAACGGCGCCAGTATCGATTGGGTCTACCGTGGTGGGAATTTTCAAAACCATTTTCAGGTTTACCAACGGGCCGGCGCACCCTGTTATCGCTGCGGAACGCCGATTGTAAAGGATGTTGTTGGACAGCGTGGGACGCATTATTGCCCTTACTGTCAGCACTAATGCCATCGGCATTAGTGCCTGTCAGGCTGTTTCCAGGTTTTGGATCACGGTGGGAAGTTCAGCCAGGTCGGTGATGATCGCATCCGGCTGGCAGGAAGGAATTTCCTGTACTTTGGTCGCCACATAGCGTTTGAACCAGATGGCGGTCATTCCCTTTTGCTTTGCGCCAAAGATATCCGCACCATAGGTGTCGCCGATCATCACACTTCCCTGTGGTTGGCTGTCTGTTTGTGACAGGGCGATATCAAAAATTTCCTGACGTGGTTTCCGATAACCGACTTCCGCTGAAATCACGATTGCGTCGAAATAATGCGTGAGCTGATGTTTTTTTAACAGTTGGCGAATATCTTCCGCGTAACTGGCGTTAGTGATTAAGCCGATCTTTTTTTGCTGCGCTCTCAGGCTTTCAAGTGTCTCGACTGCGTGCGGCGTCAGGTCCCAGTTCTCTTGTGTGCTGGCGTAAAAGGCGCTCAGTGCCTGAGAAATGTCTTTCGGCGGAAGGATGGGGAAGCCCATTTGGGTCAGTGTGTACTGCAGAATCAGGTCCGCACTTTGCTCAATGTAATCAATATCGCGTCCGCCGTAATATTGCTTGAGCGCGTGAAAATGGCGTTCTCCCAGTTCCTGCGGGTCGACATTGTAACCGAGCGAGGAAAACCGTTCGCTCATGCGTCGGCAGGCGGTTCGGATACTGTCGTCATTTAAATGGTGGTTATGCAGAAGTGTATTTCCGAGATCAAAGAAAAAAGTCGAAATATTCATTGGTAAAATTATAGCATGCGGGCTGAATCACAAGACGAGAAAAGGACAAGCGCCGATGCGTCTGCATCCGCGGAAAATCAGAATATGGAAAATGGAACTGCCGGAGTTCGGCGGTCAATATTGCGTGCGGAAGTGCTCTGGATGCGCGATCATTGGCAGGGTTTGCGCCTGATCCCGGAGTGCTGGCTGTTTTCACGGAGTTTGCTGACGGTCATCGCCTGGTTCTCTTCCTATTTTGCGGGCAACGAAATTTATGAACAGTACCTGACCCGCGGATATTTTCTGTCGCCGAAGTGGTTGATCGATATCTGGTGCCGTTGGGACAGTAAGTGGTATCTTTCCATCGTACAATATGGTTATCAGGCGCCTGAGAACCTTTCCGCCCAATATAGCAATCTGGCCTTTTTCCCGCTGTATCCAACACTGATCAAACTCCTGACTTTCTGGCTTCCGGCGCGTTTTCAAACGGAAAGCGTTTATCTGCTGACAGGGCTGATTGTGTCCAACATTTGCTTTTTGCTGGCGATGGCGGGAATTTATTATCTTGCGACAAAACTTTTTGACGAACAATCGGCAACCAGAACGATTCTCCTGTATTTCAGCCTGCCGGCCGGATTTTTCTTTTCGGTTTTTTATACCGAAAGCCTGTTTTTATTTCTGATTGTTTTTGCTTTTATCTATGCCGAACGGGAAAAATGGCTCGCTGCCGGCATTTTGGCTGCTTTGGCGGCTTTGACGCGTCCGCATGGGATTCTGCTTCTGATCCCGCTGGCGTGGATTTATTTATCACAGCGGAAATGGAACCTTCGGCGAATCCGGGGAGATGTGTTATTTTTCGGCCTGGCTCCGCTGGCGATCGTTCTTTATTTTTTGCACCTGTCTCAGCTCACGGGCGATTTTTTCGCCTTCTTTCAGGCGCAGGGTTCTTGGGGACGGTCTCTGGGCACTTCTTTCTGGCAGGACTATTTTGAGCCGCTGTTCAACCGTTTTAACCGGGTTGCGACATTGGATACCATGCTGATCGCTGGTTCGCTCACTCTGAGCGTATGGATTCTGATTAAAGTTCCTCAAAAGGCTTATGGAACTTATGCGTTGATTTCTGTCGTTATCCTGATTCTGACCGGGAATCTTTTTTCAATGACGCGCTACACGGCGGTCATTTTTCCGCTTTATCTTTTTATCGGAAACAGAATCCCCAATCAGAAAATTTTTACCGCGGTTTGTTGTGGTTTGATTGTGATTCAGGCGCTCTTGTTCAGCGGCTGGATCAATTATTATTGGATTGCCTGATGTTTGTTTTTGTAAATGAAACAATCTTTGCCAGTCACCCCTCGGGTAAGGATATACTCCGTTTTACCGGAGGATATCTTCTTTTACGAGCGATGATTCTTCTTTAAGATCTTTCGCTGACA
This sequence comes from uncultured Anaerolineaceae bacterium, assembly GCA_937894825.1. Lineage (GTDB taxonomy): Bacteria > Chloroflexota > Anaerolineae > Anaerolineales > Anaerolineaceae > Flexilinea. The sequence continues at coordinate 2,776 of CALCQT010000330.1, read as the reverse complement.
TCCAAACCATAATGCAGTCAGCAGTGGCAATGTTGGTCGCCAACGGTACATCATGCACATTGCATAAACGCTGCAACATCTGGATATCCGGATCATGCGGGTGCTTATCCAGCGGATCGACCAGGAAAATGACGCCATCCACCAGACCTTCAACCACTTTGGCCCCGATCTGGGCGTCACCGCCGAGCGGACCCGGCTGGACAAATTCCACTTCCAGGCCAACTTTGTCCTGTAAGAGTTTCGCTGTGGATCCTGTGGCGACTAATTCATGGCGTGCCAGCGCCACCCGGTTAAAGGTAGCCCAGGCAACCATATCGGCCTTTTTCCCGTCATGCGCGATCAGCGCAACCAGTTTTTTCTTCATATTTTTTCTCCTTTCTATATGACCTGTCTTTTCACTGGTCATCGTATTATTTTGAGTCCTGTTTTGCAAGACCCGTAGCAGGTTCACCCTGTACTCCTCTATTTTACAGCAAATAACAAATCAGCGGCGCCGGATTGTGCCGCTGATGACTAAAACCTTTTAACTACACTCGCTATGCTCGGAATTTCTACTGTTTATCCAGCCCAAAGAAGCTGATCAGTGATAATCCTGAAAATAAAATGACAATAATTGATAACGCCGGTCCCATACTGCCGCTCCTTTCCTTGACTGTAATCAAGACGCTTTTTTTATTACACTCCATATACGCGGAAAGGTGGAAAAAAGTTTCAATTAATGAAAAATCTGATAAAAATTTAAGATTACGGCTGAACCATGGGGAAAATCTGGCTCCAGCTATAGCCGCCGTCCTCTGTTTTGACCAGCGCACGTCCCCCCTGATAATTCACCAGACCCCAACCGACCGCAGCGGTGATGAATTGCAGCTTGCTGTCCCAGGCAGTACGCGAAATGACGTTCCAGTTCACACCCCCATCGGCAGTGCCGAGGATTTCGTATTCAAATGACGAGCCCGGTTCGGACAGTTGAGAATACCAGCCCTGATAAATGCCATAAAACGCAAGATTTCCATCTGCTTTGGGAAGCCGCATGGTCCGCCAACTCTTGCCCGTGTCATACGTCCAATAAACGAAAGCGATTGGCTCGGTCAGCGTGCCTCCGGAGCAACTTAGTTTGGTCCAGGCATATTGCAGCTGAAAATCCACGAATTTTGGAACAGATAATGAACAACGGATTTGTCCGTCGCTCAGAAGTCCCGCGGGAACATCGACGCCCTCCGGATAAGGCAGGATCACTTTTTTCCAGGTGTTTCCCCCGTCGGAAGTCTGCCATAACAGCAGATCCGGCTCGTCACGGGTGTTGCTGCCGCTGACCCAGCCTTCGGTGGCATTTCGGAAAACGACGCCGTTTTTCCCACCCATGGAGGACAGATTGGAGGAATCAGAAGACACCATTAAGGACCAGGTCAGTCCGCCATCATACGTCGTAAACAGGCTGATAAATTCACGATCCTGATTTTTCCCAATATTTGCGAAAACCCATCCGATGGATGAATCGACAAAACCGATTTGGGCGTTATTAAAATACTGCAAAGTGAAATTATCCAGCGGGATTTCACTGGACTGCCACGAAACCGCGCCATCGGTCGTATACCAGACCGTGATCCTGTTCTCAGACGGGCGTTTATCCGGTTCCGAGAAAAGCAGCCAGGCCCGGTTTGCGTCCAGAAAAAAAGCGGAAGGCTCGACATTCTTTTCAGCATTTTGATAAATTGCTTCCGGTGGCGTGACGTTTTTCCATTGTGATCCGCCGTCAGTCGTGCGAACGATCATTTTGTCCATCCCACCCGGAACCTGCGCGACCCCCCAACCGATGCCGCCGTCAATCATGACCAGTTCAATCAGGTCAACGGAGGTTGCCTGCACGATCTTTGTGGGGGCGAGGTGGATCGGCGGCGTGCTGGTCCCTTCCGCGCGCGGCGCATTGGTCTGAGCCAGCAGCGGTGTTGGCGTTTGAAAAAAGGTTGCCGAAGGAACCGTAGGGATGATCGGCTGAAGGTCATATACCTGCACCTGGCAGCCGGAGAACAGTGCCGTCACAAGACTGCAGACCAGGATAAACAGCGAGATTGGATGCTTACTGCTTTCTTTCATCTTTCCGGCGGACTCCAAGGATAATAATTTTGGTCGGGTGGTTGAATGGCGCCGGATCGGTCGGAAATTGTTCGGATTTGGTTTCTCCCCCGAAGAAAGATTCCGGCACGGGGATGATTTCCTCGATCGCAAGGTAACCATCGGCACACAAACCTTCAATCTGCGCTAAAAATGCGCGGCCTGAGAGATAGAGCGCGTTGTTCAGCACAATGATTTTTCCGCCATCTGCGATCAGCGGACGGAGTTTGTTAACCAGCTGCGGCCCCTGTTGCTGCTGGTCAACGCGTCCGGCGCTGGTTGCGGAGAAAAAGGGTGGATCCAGTATCCCGATATCAAAGAGTCTTTGCTGCCGGCGCAGTGTCGCGGCGACATGGAAAAAATTCCCCGGCAAGCGTTCATACCGTTCCGGCAAAGTATTATTTGCGGCGGCGGTTTCTGAAAAAAGTCGCAGAAATCTTGTGCTGAGGTCAGTTTGGAGGACAAAGCGGGCTTCGCCGGCCAGGGCGGCGGTTCCAAAACTGCCGGTATAAGCGAATGTGTTCAGCACGCTTGCTCCGGCGGCATGATCGATCAGCCACTTTCGCAGGTTTGCGCTGTCCAGATAAAAACTGGCGTCCTGATTGATTTGTGGATCAATTTTATAGCGGACATCCCATTCGCGAATTTCCCGATCCGGTTCCTG
>CALCQT010000329.1 GCA_937894825.1 uncultured Anaerolineaceae bacterium | reverse complement strand
GCTGTACGCAGCATAGCCCCAGATCCCAACGAATGAGGCGGCGGAGCCCATGGCGACAAGGTGCCCGGAACCGCGCTCCTTCATGCGCGGAACGACAGTTTGAAACAGATTGACCGCGCCGAAATAATTCGTATCCATCATCCAATGGAACCGCTCGGAAGAGATTTTTTCGAAAACCGCCGGATAGACCACACCGGCTGAATGAATCACAAGATCCGGTGTGCCGATCCGGTCCAGAAACGAAGGTAACTGGGATTGGACGGCGTCAGCGTCCCGCAGATCCAAGGAAATTGTCTCGACAAATTGGTCCGCGTCCGCGAAATTTTGGCGGATCGCCGCTTTCGCGCTTTCGAGTTTAGCCACATCGCGAGCGCACAGGATCAAATTCGCGCCGTCCGCTGCCAGCTGCTCGGCCAGCGCAAGTCCGATCCCGCTGGATCCGCCGGAAATCAGTACCAGTTTGTTATGCGGGGTTACTTTCATGTCGGGATCAATGTCCGCAACTCGCGCAACTTCCGCCGGCGCAGCTGTGACAGCCGCCGGACCCGCTGCTGACGGTCATCCCGTCGCTCTTGCTGAAGCATTTGCTGACGGCCCGATGAGTCTGTGCGCTGTGGCAGACGGGGCAATCCGCTGCCTTGTCCGCTTCACTGAAGGAACGGAGCAGTTCGAATTTTTTTGCGCAATTCTCACAAACATATTCGTAAATTGGCATAAATCAGCCTCCGAATGAATTTTTTCCAATTATAGTGCAAAAACAAATGAATTACGATGCTTGATCATGGAATTCAGTGTTATGGTCTTGGCAAAAAGCAATTCTTTATACCATTTTTGCCGCTTCTCTTTCGGCGAGGCGCGCGGTCCGCGCGGAAAGCTCCCGGATTGAAAGACGTTCTTTTCCCTGAATATAAGTCTCCAGCGTATCGTTCAGCGGGGTAGCCCATGCGTCCGGAACGCCGAAAGGGATGCCAAGAACGGTTCCAACCAGCCCGGCATTGCAATCCACGTCGTTTCCGGCTTGAGCCAGCAGTGCCATTGCCTGGCTGAAGTCGGCGTTACAGTACCAAAGCGCGAACGCGTCGGCCGCCAGATTCGGATAGGCGTGAATCCAGTTATACTGCTCAAAATGGGCGGACAGCAGCGGCCAGGCCCGTTGCGGAGCATCCGCTTTCGCGAGCGTTTCCATGATAAATTGGTATTTTGCCGTATATTCGCTTCCCGCCGGCAAAAAATCACCTGTGGCTCGGAGCAGTTCCCGCAGGTCATGGGTCTCGAAGGCCAGCGATGTGATCACAGCAGCGAAAATTCCGCCGCAAATTCCATTGTTACTGTGAGAAACGACTGCGTCGATCGTCGCCAGCCGCGCTGCCTCTAACGGCTGAGCCGGCGCCAGCATGCCGCAGATCATGGCGCGCATTTGTACACCGATCCAATCCAAAAATGGATTCTGGAAGCGGCCGGATTCGGGCGGAAAGATACCCATTTGCATGTTGCGGATCGCCACCCATTCCGCGGACCAGCCAAAAGGAATCTGTCGGATCCACTCCAGTCCGATCGCTTCGGATGTGATGTTGCGCCCCATTCGCTCATACACATCCAGAAAAACCAACTCGTAAATCACATCATCGTTTTTGGTGTCCGGCGGGGTGATGTAAGATCGGACATCGCCGTAAACCTGACGGATTTTCTCTCCGGTATAGCCTTCGATGGCTGTTCCGAAGGATCCCCCGGCTAACTGACCGAGCCAGCCCTGATAGATTTGATCCGCATAGCCTGTTTTCCAGCCTGCTGTTGCGACCCTTTGCGCGGCAGCCGGCATGGCCTGGTGAATCGCGTCCCAATCATAAAATTTCGTATAGTTGTGATAGGGATGATCCGGGATGACGGGGGCGTTCCAGAGTGCTTCCAGAAGCCGCGCGGTGAGGGCACGCAATTCGTTTGTATTCCCTGCTTTGTGAAGTCGAATCCCTTCCGGCAGCAAAGCTGCGGCCTCACGGACGTCGTATCCCTGATTTTCCAGTGATTGGACCATATCCTGATATACGATCTCCGGCGCCAGCGATCCCGGCACGGTCGAGCTCCAGAATAGGTTAAGCAGATCGTCTCCGGTGGGGGCAGTGAAGCCGGATTCAAACCAATGCGAATCATGGCTGCGGCGGTCCAACGGGACGGCGTTGTCTCTCAGTTCACGTTCCATTTCCCAGGCATATTTCATAGGAATCCCTCTTTTCTTTGATACACTGATCTTCTATGATGTCGGTGTCAAAAGTATGATTCAACTTGTCCCTGTTTTTTATTCCGAATGGAATAGAAGAATAAAGCGATCAGCGTCGCGATATAAGGAACCATCGAAGTGAACTGGGATGGGAGACGCTGCTGCAGGAATAGTCCCAACCCATCCGAAAATCCAAATAACAACGAAACCAACGCGACGCCGGGAGGATTCCCGGATACCAGAATAATGGCGGCCAACGAGATCCAACCGCGTCCGGCGGACATGTTCTCGGTGAATAGGGTCACATAACCGAGCGAAAGATACGCTCCTGCCAGTCCGCACAGCACGCCGCATAAAATCAAGGCGCGGGCACGGACGGCATTGGATGAAACGCCGCTGGTGTCCAGACAAGCCCGGTTATACCCGGCGGCGCGCAACCTTAGTCCGAAACGGGTCTTGTAGACCAGCCAGGTGATCAGGATGGTAACGATTATGGTGAAATATACAATCAGATTTTGTCCGCTCAGGATGCGTCCCGCCACCGGCAGGTCCTTGATCCAGGGCAAGCTAATTTTGGGGATCGCTACAATGTTTGGACTGGCGAAGGCTCCTTTGACATTGAATATCTGGCGCAGCAGATAAGTCGTCAACCCGAGTGCAAACAGGTTCAAGCCCACCCCGGTTACGAATTCATCCACCTTCAAGACGATGGCAAATAGGATGAAAATCAGCGCGATACCGATGGCTGCCACGATGCCAAGCAGAATTCCGACGACCCAACTATCGAAATAATAAGAGCCGAGCACTGCAAAAAAAGCGCTGGCCAACATCATGCCTTCCATCGCGATGTTGAAGATGCCGGCATAATAAGTCAAGGCTCCACCCAACG
>CALCQT010000328.1 GCA_937894825.1 uncultured Anaerolineaceae bacterium | reverse complement strand
CCGCATCCGTAAAATTCTCTCTGACAAAAGCAGCCGTTTCCAGGTTATCCTTGGCCTGATCAAAGAGTTCCTGCATTTCCTCATCGTCCTCATAAACTTCAGACAATTCGTCAATAACTTCCGCGACCTGACCGCCGCCAATCTGCGAAATCGCCAGAATCGAAGCACACAGGACATCATTATCCAATGTGTCGAACTCCGTCAGCAGCTTTAAGATCACTTTGCGGGCCTTCCTGACGGGGATCAACCCGGCCGCATTAATTGCTTCCGTCTGCACACTCGGATTCGGGTGATCCAGATATTCCAGAACGGTATCTTCCCATCGTTTTTGCATGGTGTGCTGAATCGCTCGCAGCGCGGAAACGACCCCGGCCTCTTCGGCGCTGGCCAGCGCAGCCTGAACCATCTCCGGTACCAGCGCATGATTCGCAAACGCTAACGCCTCCATGGCGCCCCAACGGATCCGCCTGTCCGGGTCATTTTTCAGGGATTCCAGAAAACGCAGCGCCTTCCGCCCCGCTTCAAGCGGAAGATCTTCCATCTCCAGGTCAATCATCAACTGCCCCAGGATTTCAATTGCGGTCTGCCGAACTTCAAAGTCCGGATCTTTGTCTGCCAGCGTCAATACAAGGTCAATAAAGGATGGCATCCTGCAGTCAAAGAGCAATCCCAGTGCATAACGACGGACTTTCGGATCGGGGTCCTCCACCCCAAAGAACCCCATACCGGAATAATCCGCAACGTAGGATTCCTGAGCGTGAAGATATAATCCTTCAAACAAGTAAATTTTCCGAGCCACGGAAAGATTGGGCCAGGTTGCCCGCAACAGGCCCAAATCGTGCGAGGAAATATTGGAAAAACCGGATAAATCTATCAGTAAGAAACGTTCATTCTCGCTGGCCAGCAATTCCAGTACTTCAGGAAAGGTTTTTTCTTTCCGATTCTTATCTTTTTTCATCAGTGCTTACCCGTTGGCAATCATAAATATATCTTTAAACATGATCACTGCCATCAGAAGAAGCAGGCAGGCCATCCCGACCGCATTATAGTAATATTCGAATTTATCCGGCAGTTTCTTGCGGAAAATCAATTCCGGCAACAAGAAAAGAATCCGTCCGCCATCCAGTGCTGGAATCGGCAACAGATTGGTAACGCCGAGTGCAATTGAAATGACCGCGAAGAAGCTCAGCCGGTTGACCCAGGGCGACGCGGCATCGCTGGCCGTCCGTTGCGTTGAAGCGGCCGACAGGGTGGTCTCACTCCGCTCCGCCTCCCGTTCTTCCTGCTTCTCAGCAATCTCCTGATCCAGTTTAGCAACGTCTTCATAAATTGAGAACATACCAATCGGGCCGACAATTGATTGCAAGCCCATCTCCATCTGTCCGCTGATAATCTGCCATAAACCGGTCACATATTGCCGTGACATCGTAACCGTATCCTGTGCACCGATCATGATGCTCTGCGGCAGGGTGTAGTCCTCCATCGGATAGGTGATGACAATCCCCATAGCGCCGCGTCCTTCCGGCGGGTTGCTGAGAGGTGTCACCTGCAGATCCAAAACCGTGCCATCCCGTTGTACCTGAACCGTGATTTCTTTATCCAGATTCTCATCGACATAGCTTGTTACCACTTCGAAGGCATTCACCTGCCGGTCCCCAACGGCCACCACCTGGTCGCCAACCCGGATACCGGCGCTTTCAGCCGGCGAAGCCGGCTCCACTTTATCAATTAAAACAACACTTTGATCCGCGAAACCCACCTGCATCACAATGACTGAATAAATAACAAAAGCGGTCAGGAGGTTCATAGCCGGTCCGGCCAGATAGATCAGAAATTGCTGCCAGGGCCTGGCAGATTTAAATCCACCGGTAGAAATATCATTTTCGAATTCACCTTTTGGACGGACAAAAGCGCCGAAAGGCAGCCAGTTTAACGAAAAGACCGTCTCTTTCCAGGTAAAAAGCTTCACAAGACGCGGCGGCAGTCCGATCCCAAATTCCTCGACTTCAACTTTGAAAAGTTTCGCCATCAGGAAATGCCCCAATTCATGCAGGAAGACCATAACTCCGAAGGCTAAAATAAATTGCACAATTGTCAGTAACATAACAGTTCCATTCTAAAGGTATTCAGCGGCAGAGGAAATTCTGAGTGACTGTGCAAAAGTCCACACACTGCGCAACATCAATATTCGGTCCCGCTGTCAATATGTTATAAAACTCCGTCCCGCCAAATCTCAGGCAATGTTTCGCCCCCGGACGGCGCCGCAGCACAATACAGCTACGCTTTATGAATTGTACACTGAAACAATAAGAGAATAATTATTTTTTTATTCCTGATTGAGACAGAAAAATAACAAATATTGAAATAAGAATCAAATTGTTCTATAATTTTTATAGAAGGTTATGTTCATAGGAAGATAATAAAAGTTAGATACCAATGAAATCAAATAGAAATTTCACGTACATATAGTACTGACTTAGTCATTTAGAAACATGGTAAAGGTTTGTATGTACAACAAATTGGGAAGTTTTGAATTGTATAACGATAAGAAAGCATTAGCTGCGACAACTTACTTATTGGGGTTGTCAAACGGCAAATGTGATAAGTATTGGCTGAACAAAGTTCTGTATTACATTGAACGCCAATCACTTGTGTTGAGTGGCCAACCGATGTTTTTTGATGAACTATATTCAGTCAAATACGGACCAATTGTCAGCATCATTAATGATCAAATCGACCAGACATCCTATCCGGTAAAAGATTGGGTCTGGTCAAAACATATCCGGCTTGAAGGGAATGTAGTAACACTATTATCTCGGGCAGACGAATCAGTGTTAAGTCCTTTTGAAGAACAGATTATCACGGATGCCTACGGAAAATTTAAGGGATGGAATTTCGGAAAATTAAGAAACTATTTCCATGCTTTAAAAGAACACCGGGATACAGAGTCCAGAGTTCCAATCACTTACGATGAAATTTTGCAGGCAGAGGGTTTTACCGAAGCGGAGATAGAAGAAAGCATTTCCGAAATTGAGTACTTCGAGACAGTAAATAAAATCTTCTCCCGTGAATAAACAGGATTCTGAGGTTCGAACCGGGAATTGTTACAGTTTCAAAGATATTAATGGGCGACATTACCATATCGTTGTAGCTGAGTCATCCAGAAAAAGAGATGGTTCAGTTATGTTGGTTTATCTGACATCGGCAAACATGAACAACCGCTGGTGCGATAAGACTACCATTTTCAATAATGGGGATGAAGCTTTTATCGACAAAAAATGTTGGATAAAATATCAAAGTATTATCATCGCAAACAAACAAGATTTAGTCTCCCCTCAATTCATTTTTGTTGGAAAAATAAGCTCTTCAAATTTAGAGAGAATACAAAAAGGAATAACCGTCTCGAAATTCGTTTCTGCTGCCGATCTGGAATTATTTATAGAATGGCATCATGACAGCTTGCTTAATCAGTAGAATTACAGCAAGCATATCATAATAAAATTGTTAACTGTGGATCTTTTTTTTCTTTTCTTCGTTATAGTTATGTTAGCAAATTGTGAAAATATCTTTTTCTCCGTTGATCGGAGACAGTACCTGTATTTATTTACAAGCATAAAGGAAGGGAAAAATGAAAAAAATCGCCGTAAAAACAATCAATCGTGAAGAACAGATTCTGGCAGCCGAATGGCTACTCCTGCTGACCCTTTTTGTCCTTGCAATTTTCTATCTCGTCACCGCAATCCCGGCGGCTGCACAAGACGCTGCAGAAGCACCGGCAGATCCTGCTTTACAGGGAAGCACCTGGCAATGGGAATACTTTGCCGACGGGGTCAAAGCGATGGAAATTCTCGACGCCAACTATACCATCAGCTTTTCCGAAGACGGATCTTTTCACGCCAAAGCCGACTGCAACATTGTGCTGGGGACTTATACCACTGAAGATGGCACGATCACACTGCAGCCCGGCCCAACCACCCTGGCAGCCTGCCCGGCAGGATCCCTTGAAGGGGATTTCATTGATTCTCTGAAGCGGGCCGTAATCTATTCATTCACCGAAGACGGAAAACTGTTGATTGA
>CALCQT010000327.1 GCA_937894825.1 uncultured Anaerolineaceae bacterium | reverse complement strand
TCCAACAGCGTCGGCGGCAGCCCGTCGATCGAGGTGAGTCGCCTGTATTCCGTTTCGTCCATTCGCGGTAAACTGCCTAAAAGACCGATCGTATACGGGTGCTGCGGATTGCTATAAACATCTTTGACCGGCGCTGTTTCGATAATATAACCACCGTACATCACATTCACCCGGTCAGCCAGCCCGGCGACAATGCCCAGGTCATGGGTGATCCAGATAATAGCCATACCCAATTCGTCCCGCAGGCGTTTCACCAGTTCAATGATCTGAGCCTGGATGGTGACGTCCAGCGCGGTCGTCGGTTCGTCGGCAATCAGGATCTGCGGTTCACAGATCAGTCCCATCGCAATCATGACACGCTGGCGCATACCGCCGGAAAACTGGTGCGGATATTCATTGATCCGGTCTTTTGCATTCGGAATCCCGACCAGGTCAAGATATTTTACAGCCCGTTCCAGCGCTTCCTTCTTCCCGGCGCCGGCATGGAGCCGGTACGGTTCAGCGGTTTGATCCCCGATGGTCAACACCGGGTTAAATGACGTCATGGGATCCTGAAAAACAACACTGATTTTTGAGCCGCGCACTTTGCGAATTTCATCATTCGTCATTTTCAACAGGTCCGCGCCAAGGAAACGAGCCTCACCGGCGACAACTTTTCCCGGCGGGTTTGGAATTAACCCGAGGAGAGACATCATAGAAACACTTTTCCCGCATCCGCTTTCGCCGACGATGCCCAGCGTCTCGCCTTCTTAAAAAATTAAATGAAACGCCGTTCACTGCATGTACGACGCCCTCTCGAGTTTGAAACTGCGTCTCGAGGCCATTAACCTGTAATAATTCGGCCATGAAACTTTTCCTTTATATAATAAATTTTCGGGATCGCTTTTGCCATCTACTGAAACATGCCACCGTGGAAGTAATGTATTGCTGCAATTGAAGTTTTTTCGCTTACAGGAATTATCATAAAAGTATAAGCTGAGCGAAAAAATATGTCAACTGAACGAGTAAAAATTTATGATGAAATCGGTACAAATGAATCACTATTCCACCGGGTTTTCAGAATACAATACTATACTAGTAGCAATTATTGGGCTGCCAGATCAGGAAAAAGATTGTCCCTTTTCATTTTCTGTAATTCTAATTTTACTGTGAATTTACAGAAAACACTGCAATTATTGATCAGGTGTAAAACCGAATTTCAAGACCCGTGAAATGATTGGGCTGCAATTTCCTGTTCAAGGGCATTGAATCTCGGAGACATCGGAAGCCTATAAAGAACAACCGGATCGTTCCCGGAACGCCTGTTCCGGAGCGCGCGTCCATGAATGCGAGCTATGCTAATGAATATCAGCAACCTTTTTAAAGCAAAAAAAATTATCTTTTCGCTGGAAATTTTCCCGCCGAAAAAAGAATCATCGGTCAACGTGATTTACAATACACTCCTGAAAATGCGTGGACTGCCGGCCGACTTTATCAGCGTGACTTATGGCGCGGGCGGCAGCGAAGCCCAGCGGCAGAAGACCTGGGAAATTGCCTCTCTGATTCGTTCCACTTATCATGTCGAGCCGGTTGCCCATCTGACCTGCGTCAACTCAGACGAGCAGGAAATCATTGAGACCTTGCAAAAACTGAAAGAAAACCAGATCCAAAATGTGCTTGCGCTGCGCGGCGACATTAATCCGGATGTGACGCCGAAATGCATTTTCCGTCATGCCAGCGATCTGGCTGCGTTTATCCGGTCACAGGACCTCTCTTTCAATGTTATCGGCGCCTGCTATCCGGAATGTCATTTTGAGAGCGACAATCTTGATAAAGACATTGAAAACCTGAAATTCAAAATTGACAACGGCGTGACGCATCTGATATCACAGCTCTTCTTCGATAACAACAGTTTTTACCGTTTTCTGGATAAAGTTCACGCCGCCGGCATTTCCGTGCCGATCCAGGCGGGGCTCATGCCGATCGTCAATAAAAACCAGATCGAGAAAATCGTCACCCTTTCCGGCGCCAGTGTCCCGGCGAAATTGTCCGGTATTCTCAGCCGCTACAGCAACAACCGGAACGCACTGAAAGACGCCGGAATTCTGTATGCCACTGAGCAAATTTTCGATCTGATCTCTCATGGGGTTCATGGTATTCATCTTTACACTATGAATAATGTGGAAACCGCTGTTCGCATCAGTGAAAATATTCAAAACATCATCTCCGCTGAGAATAATGAACCGGAGTATGTCTAAAATTGCGTCTGGTCATTGAACAAATCCCACGTGAAGAAGTTCTGCGTTACCTTGGCTATCACGGCACGCCAATCCCTGCCTCACTCGACAATTTGATCACAGATTGCATCGCGCTGACGCAGCGTACCATCGCCCCGCAAGCCATCTTCCGCCGTTTTCCGATTCTGGAAAGCAAGAATGGCATCCGAATCGGGGAAACCGGGTTGATTCTTAAAGGAGCATCAATCCGGAAACATCTCGCCGGGCTGCAGGAAATTTACCTGCTCGCGGTCACGATCGGAGCCGGCATGGACAAATTGATCCGGACAAAGATGCTTGCTGCGCCGGAAGAAGGTCTGATTTTAGACAGCTGCGCCACCGCAGCGGTTGAAGCGGTTGCCGATCTGACGGAGGCAATGATCCGGGAGGATTGTGCCGCGCAAAATGAATCCATTACCTGGCGGTTCAGCCCGGGTTACGGCGACCTGCCGATTGAAACGCAGGCCGACTTCCTGGCAGCGCTGGATACCCCCCGGAAAATTGGCGTAATGGTCAGCGAAGACATGATCCTGACGCCTTTTAAATCCGTCACAGCCGTTGTCGGCGTGACAAGGGAAGCAACGGCAGCAGACCGTCCGCTGCCTTGTGAGACCTGCGCCAGCCGGGAGCATTGCGCGTATAGAGAGGCGGGAGAAAAATGCTGGAATTAGGCAACAAAATCGTGATTCTGGACGGAGCCATGGGGACCATCCTGCAAGCCAAGGGGATCCTGCCGGTAAAGGCGCCGGAATCGACCAACCTGACCCATCCCGAAGCCATTACCGACATCCATCGCAGCTACATCCGCAGCGGCTCTGATATCATCTATACGAATACCTTCGGCGTAAACCGCTATAAACTTCAGAATACAGAATATCGTGTCGAACAATTGATCAGCGCAGCCATCGCGAACGCCAAAGCCGCTGTGGCGGCGGAAGGCAGAAACACAATCATCGCACTGGATTGCGGTCCGATCGGCATGATGCTCAGACCGAATGGTGATTTATCTTTCGATGAGGCTTACGATATTTTCCGGGAAATCGTTCTATGCGGCGAGAAATCCGGGGCCGATTGTGTTATTTTCGAAACTTTTAACGATCTGCTGGAAATGAAAGCTGCCATTCTGGCCGCCAAAGAGCATACGACGCTGCCGGTGCTGGCCAGCATGACGTTTGAACCCAACGGGCGCACCTTCAGCGGCGTTTCGATTCCTTCCGCCGCGGCGACCCTGTCCGGCCTGGGTATTCAGGCTGTGGGAATCAATTGCTCGCTTGGTCCGGCTCAGATTCTGCCGCTGGCAAAAGAAATGGCCGGCTGGACCGACCTGCCGGTGATTGTCAAACCCAACGCCGGCCTGCCCAATTTGAACACCGGACACTATGACATTTCGGTGGAAGCGTTCAGCGAAATCATGGAGCAATTCGCTGATTCGGGGATCAGCATCCTGGGCGGCTGCTGCGGGACAACGCCGGAATATATCGAACAGATGAGTGTCCGGCTGAAAGGAAAAACCGTCCGAAACCGTCCGGCGCTGACGCATTCCGTCCTTTGCAGCGCGGAGAAAATCGTCACGGTGGAGGGCGTTCGCATCATCGGTGAACGCATTAACCCAACCGGGAAGAAACGCCTGAAAGAGGCGCTGCGCAACCGGGAAACGGACTATATCCAGCGGCTGGCGCTTGAACAGATTTCAGCCGGAGCGGAAATCCTGGACGTGAATGTGGGCACACCGGGCATTGACGAGCCGGTGGCATTGGCCGACGCTGTCGAGGCGATTCAAAGCATCTGTGACGCGCCGCTTCAGATCGACTCCTCCGATCCGGCGGCCATTGAAGCCGCGCTGCGCATCTACAACGGGAAAGCGCTGGTGAACTCCGTCAATGGTGAGGAGAAATCGCTGCGTACCATCCTGCCGCTGGTAAAGAAATATGGCGCGGCTGTGGTCGGATTAACATTGGATGAAGCCGGCATTCCGCAAACCGCTGAAGGCCGGGTGGCCATCGCTGAGAAGATCATCAACCGGGCGGCGGAATATGGTATTTCCCCCTGCGATATTTATATCGACTGCCTGACACTGACCGTTTCCGCGCAGCAGGACCAGGCCATGGAAACGCTGCGAGCCATCCGCGAGGTCAAGGCCCGCTTTGGGGTCAAAACCGTCCTGGGCGTCTCCAACATTTCATTTGGTCTGCCGGACCGCGAAACCATCAACGCCACTTTTTTGGCCATCGCGCTGGAAAGCGGGCTGGATCTGCCGATCATCAATCCGAGCAATGTCCGCATGGCCGATACGGTGGCGGCCTTCAACGTTCTCGCCAACCGGGACGAAAATGCCGCCCGTTTCATCGCCAGCCGCCCGGCATCCGGGGGCGCCACTGAGCAAACGCCCAAACCGGCAACGCCGGGAGTGAATGAGCTTTCACTGGAACAGGCGGTTGAGGCCGGTATCAAGCAGGCCGCCGCCAACGCAACCATCAAATTGCTTGAGACCCGCGACACAGCCGAAATCATTGATGCGTCGTTGATTCCGACGCTCGAAAAAGTGGGGACGCTCTTCGAACAGGGAAAAATCTTTCTGCCGCAGTTGATCCAGTCCGCCACAGCGGCCCAGGCCAGTTTTGAGATCCTTAAGAGCGAAATGAACAAAAACGCTGCCAATGAGGAGAGTTTTTCAAGAGGGAAGATTGTGCTGGCGACCGTCAAAGGGGATATTCATGATATCGGGAAAAATATCGTGAAAGTCGTGCTGGAGAATTCGGGTTATCAGATTATTGACCTGGGGAAAAGTGTGCCGCCCGAAGAAATCGTGGCGACCGTCAAGGAACAGCATGTCCCGCTGGTCGGGCTGAGCGCGCTGATGACGACCACGGTGAAAAATATGGAGATCACGATCCAAAAGTTGAAGGCCGAGACGGATTGCACCATCCTGGTGGGCGGTGCGGTGCTCACAGAGGACTATGCCCGTTCGATCGGCGCGGATTATTATGCCAAGGACGCCAAAGCCGGCATGGATATCGCAAAAAAAGTGTTGGGATAGCGCCTCGGCTGAACCGGTCCATCATGCATATTACAAATACAGTCAGGATTTCTCCTGAGTTTGTCAACCGAGAAAACTTTAAGGGATCATTCAACCTGCAAATGATCCCCTCAATTCCAACTTATTTGAAGTGATATTTCCTGTATTACTACAGTGTTACAAACGAAAAATTGATCGAGAAATTCAGAGCTTCCCCCGGTTCGAGGTAGTTAATCGCGCCATTTTTCGAGGCGATCCGAATATCGTCATAAAATCCGGTCATCGGCTCGAGAGCGCAATTGCAGTCACCGCGAAAACCGCCTGCAGTAATCCAGAATCCTAAATAAGGGAGGATCCGTGAATCATACTGCAGCATCACTGCGACTGATTCACGGGGGTACCGATATCCGGCAATCCCTTCAGACACACGCCCTTTTACAAAGTATTTTTCCATTGTCATGGAATCCGGAGAGGGTACACTTGTAAAATCATAAGGGGAACTCAACGGCGTATCCAGCGGGAACAGATATTCACTTTCCGGCGCTCCCAACCTTGAAGATTGGAGAACATTAATTACCTTCTCGACACCAGGGGGAAAAACGATTTGCATGTCCGGACGATATACAGCTAAACCATGAAGCGCCCAGAGATAAGGAAACGATTGACGGCCTTCATTAGCGATTTTCCATGTACAAGAAAGCGTCTTATCAAAAAGTTGGCATGATTTTTGATAAGAATACCCTAACAACGGGCTCCGATACCATAACCGGGCAATATCTCCATCAATAGAGAACCGGAACGGAGCGGACCAGATTTCCCCATGATCCGGATATGCCACCGGACTGCCATTAATTTCAACGATCCCCGAATTTATACTCGGGAATGCATCATCCAGTCCGCAAGCTTCAAATAATGCAAAATCATCTCCTGTTTTCGCATCCGAGTAAACCGATCGAGGATTTTGGAAAAGAAACTCGAATTGTTTTTCCTTGTCGAAAAAAGAGGCCACCTTGCCACCGCGAGCGGGAAGAATCGCGGCAGAAGCCCGTGCGGAGGAGAGCAGAATTGCCTGCTCTCCCTGATAATCCCCGACATTAATCATTTACCAGACCTCCAAATTTTGATGGATCCGAACACCAATATGACTTGAGTCCAGCGCAGCAGCTTCCATAAAATGCCGATTCGCAAATTCCGGATCATTTTTCCCAAGTGCACCCAGTCCCATCATAAACAAACAATGAACCCGGTTTTTACGATCAAGATCTTCATCAAAAATCAGCAAATCCGGCAGGGAAACCGCAAAATATTCAATCTTTACAGAATCAAAGATATGTTTTTCACCGTAGTTGATCAATTTGTTGAACCGGCTCAGCGCCTGATCCGGCAGTCCCAGTTTTTTCAGCGCCAGGCCCTGATAGAAAATCATTTCCGGCGGCTGATCGTAATAATACATCATCCCTGCCGGCTCATCCAGCCCTTGAGAGGCATTTAGCCAAGCCGCTTTGCTTTTTTCAAATTCGCCCAATCGTTCGTATGCCAGGCCCAAATAATAGTAAATGTTATTTTCCTGCGCTCCGGCCAATTTTCCTTCACCAAAATTTTCCGGATAGGTCAACGCTCTGGTCAGCAATAAGCCCGCTTTTTGAGCGTCCCCTTCAGTCAGCGCCTGCTTTGCCAGTTCAGTCAAAGAGAGAATATATTGCCTGGGAGCTTTTCCTTCCCCTCCCTCCCATGGATGAAAATTTCTGGAAACAAGCAGTGAAAGCCCCTTTTCATAATTACCCAGACCATTTTGCAAGGAGACGTATTCCAAATACAGGTCATCTCGCTTTTCTGTCACTGTAAAATGTTTTTCCAACTCCCCGAGCCGGGTAACCTGATCCACGCCGACTTTCTTTCGCAGCTGATCCAACTCCATCAAAACGCGGGCATCCTGTTCATCCAAACGGTATGCTTCCTCCAGGGACGCGAATGCCATCGCTGGCTGATTAAGCTTGTTATAATAAGCCAGCGATAAATTCCGATGAACAGTCGGAAAATTCGCGTCGTTATCTCGTGAGCGCTCCCAACAGGAAATTGCCTCTGCATACTGCCGCTTATCGTACCAAATATTTCCCAGATAATACCAGCCTTTTGCATCGTCAGGCTTTACGCGCAATGCCATTTGTAAAACAAGAATATCCTCTAACCGATGCGGAAAACAATAGTCGCTGCAAGCTTCTGCCGCCAGGACATAAAAGCTGGCCGCGTTTTCCTTTTGACCCATTCGTTCATAATTCGCGCCCAAATGATAATAAACCATCGGATATACATCCAGTGGTTTTCGAGACTCAGCATAATGCTGCAGGATCGCATTCGCCTCTGCATATAGGCCTGCCGTACTATATTCAAGAGAAACTTCGATCGACCAATTCGGATTTTCCACCAGCCTTGAAAATAAATCGACTTTTTCAGCGCTGTCGCCGGTCAATAAAACGCTTTCATAAACAGCAGAGAAATCCATCGGATCGATTTGGCGTGTTTCACGGACAAAATCAAGCGCCTGTTCTTTTCTTCCTAAATGCCGGAGCAGCGCTGTTTTCAAAAGTCGTGTCTTCATGCTGTGCGCATTCCGGACCAAAGAACGATCCGCAAAATCAAGCGCTTCAATGAACTTTCCTTGCGCTGATAAGATACAGGCCATCTGATAAAAACCGCTGTCCTGCCAGGCCCCGCTCCAAGTGGCTTTATAAAACGCCGCGTACGCCTGGTCCAGGTTCCCTTCCAACTTTTGGCAAAGGCCCAAATTATAATAAGGTTCTCCGTCGTAAGGATTAGGGTTCCGTCGCGTTAGTTTCGCAATGGCTTGCTTGAAATATGCCTCAGCTTCAGTGAATTTCCCTCTCCGCAGTAAAAGGCTGCCATAAGCAGTATTGATCCGTGCATCGGATGGGTCCCGGTTAAGCCCTTCCAAATAGTAATCTTCCGGCAAATAAGTCGCGTGACGATATTGTTCAAGATGTAATCCTGCTAAAAACAACTCCTCATTGGTCCGAATTTCAGCAGGGAGGGGAACCTCTTCAGCAGGATCCGGATATTTTACCAACTCGTTTTTCTGTCCTTGATAAGTTATGATCAGGTTTCCATTTTCATCAAATACCGAAATAGAAAGATCCGCTTCAGTTAAATCAGGGGCAGCCGCAAATTCCTTCCGAAAAACATGCACAGGCGATAGCGAAGTCGACTCTTCCAAAACGACAATACCTCTGGCCAAGACAGTGATTTTCGCATTGGGAATTGACGTCGTTGCATACACGGACGCCGTAATTTTTTCATTTGTCAATTCCAATCCAACCGCCGCTTTAACAGTCGCATTTTTTATCATGCCAACTTCTTTATAGGGCATGAAATATTGTGTGAATGTTTTTTCTTCAAAAGGCAGAAGCCAGGTAAAATCGGGCTGATTATCCGTAAAACAACCCGTCATCAGTTCAATATAGGGGCCGTCTTCATCGGTCAGGTTTCGATCCCAGGCTTTTCCAAAATCACCACACCCCCAAGTCCATTGTTTTTTCCCCGGTGAAATATGATGGTCGGCAACATGATAGATCCCCGCTTTTTTCTGATGGTCATAACCACCAATAAAATCATAGTCGGAATGATAGGCCATATATGAAGTAGGAACAGGGATGTTTTTATATCGCGAAATATCCACTCCAGCTGAATAATCATATTTATAATACGTTCCGGTCGCAATCGGAAATTTCGAGACCGCTCTTTTTCCGTGATCCATCACAGCATTCACATCCGGAGGAAACACAGATTGCGCAAAATCATTCACCGATATAGCCGGGTTCGCCCACCAAAGGAATGTCTGGGGCACATCCGTGCGGTTATATAAGCGAACATCGATTTGAATATAAGCGTTATCCGGATCAAATGTGCTGGGGCGGTGATGCTGCGGCCAGTTAAATTCGATTCCGCCGGAAATCCACGGGCCAGTCAATCCTACCAACGCCGGTTTTATTACCTGGTTATAATAGACAAAATCATATCCGTTTGTCTTATCATAGGCCCGCTGAATTCTTCCTCCCAACTCGGGCAATATCATAACAAAGAGATATTTATTCTCTATACAGATTGCTTGGTAAGTTTTTTCAATTTTCTCATCATAAATCTTGTCAATAACACTATGCGGGTAGACTTTTCCTGAACTGCCTTGATAAACGCGGTTTTCAAGAAACATCGGATTCTTATCCGGAAAGCCAACCGGATAAGTCGGAATCACAATAGGCTGTTCCCATACTTCGACCCCGGATTCGATGTTTCTAAAAATACTTGCGATCTTTTTGCTGTTTTTTTCTGTCATTTTAGTAACAAAATTTCCTTTCAATAGACGCTGTCATTCGACAATAATTTCTTTTCCCGGTTTTATAGAAAATGTGCTTTCTTTATCCTTTTTATCTCATTAGATAAACAAAAAAGATAAAGAAAAGACACTTGACCATCCCAATATTCGCTCTCTTCTTTTCAAATAATATTCTGTAACGACTTCGTCACAATTTCCGCACATTTCGCAGCAGCATGCGATACCAGCATCTCACCGATTTCCGCGGTAGCATCTCTTGGATCATAACGAACCGCGAAATCAGGACCTCCGCCAGAAATAAAGGTTTCACTGTCAACGATGCCATAGTCAACATTGTAAAGTTTTTGGTTGCGGGCAGGTAATCGTTCCAAATCAACGCCTTGCGGACAAATGTGCAGCATAATCGCTGTCTCCGCTAACCCGGCATGCCCGATTCCCACATTGCTATCCTCAAAAAGAATAAAAATCGACAATACTTGACATCGTTGACAACTATATTCCTGCGCCAAACGATTTAAAATTTCAATCTGGTTATCCGCACCATGCCCATTCGCCAGTACAATCAACCGGTACCCCATATCACGCAACATTTCTATCTGATGGCGGACAATTAATTCAAATAATTCCGGAGGCCAATAGAAACTTTTAATGCTATTTCCAGGGAAATCCATCCCAACAATGGATTCATCGCCGGAAAAACCAACTTTTCTGAGAGTCTCAGGATCACGGGCAGATTCGGTCCCGATATACGTTGGCGGAAGCACAACACCTCCCGTCTTGTTAGACGACAGCAAACTGACCCCATACACGTTCAATGTGTCCATGCCCATCGCCATATGAGGGCCATGCCATTCCATGGACCCAATAGGGATATATGCGATCCCATTCGTACGGATTCCGTCCAGTAATTCTTCCGGAATCATTTCCTCAAACTTATTTTTTTTCATATTTTTATTAAAAGATCCCAAGCTGTTTGTTTAAGGGAATCAGGTTTTGCATGCATACAAAACCTGATTCCAATTGTGATGAAGTTCCCTTATCTGTCCGAAAAATCGTCTCCCAGTTTGAACAAATAAAGATCCATTCTCTTTTTGTTATTTTTCAATCGTGTACTCTGGCATAATCTCTTCGAGATTATCATCCGGTTCAACAATAACAGCGCTCACGGCATACCGTTCCGGAATTTCTGTGCCGTCTTTAATAAACGCGATCAATGCCTCAGCAGCGGTTCCGCCTACACCTTTCGCAGAGAAATAAGCAGCCGCTTTGAACGGAGAATCTTCTTTCGCAAATTCCTCAGGGGCCAGATACCCGCCCAATCCAACAACCATTGAACCTTCTGCAACACCGGCGGATTCCAATGCCCGGGCAGCGCCTTGCGCGCCTTCGTCGCTCACACCCAGAACCAACCATTTTGAGAATTGCGGATTACCGGTAATAATAGCTGCAGCGGCCGTATTGCCAAGTTCAGCAGATGTGTCATGATCCGCACGGAAAATCCGCGCGTCTCCGAAATCAGGAAAAGCAGCTTTAATTGCTTCAAGTTGTCCGTCCGTGCGAGGCGCAACACTGGAGATCGTATCAGCGGTTAGCAACATAATTGCAAAAGATTCATCTTCGGCCAGATTATTTTCGGCGATATATTCCGCAGCCCACTCGCCAACATTTTTACCAATATTATAGGCATCAATCCCAACCCAGGGCGCCAGCAGATTTCCATCCGCATCCTGCAGCGCATCATCAACCGCGATTACCGGAATACCGGCTTCCGCGAGTTTATCAACGGTCGCCTGACTGAGGTTCTGATCCGGAGTACAGGTTAAAACACCGTCTACTTGCTGCGCAATTGCGGTATCGATCAAGGTCATATATGTTCCGCCATCGGTTCCGGCATCCATATACATAAATTTACCGCCGGCAGCTTCAATAATTTCCTGAGAAGCTTTCCCCTCCTGGATAAACCAGGTTGCGTCGCCCATTTTATAGATACCGGCGATAACAAACTCATCGGCGGCAGCTACAACTGCAACCGAAAGCATCGCGATCACAATTGCGAACAAGGAAGCTTGAACAAACAGTGACTTTTTCATTACTAATTCTCCTTTTTTGTAAAACATAAAATGACGGGCTAAACAAAAACCCGTTTATGACTTAATTGACCGCTTACTTTCTTCCAGGAGTTTCTTCGTACGGTCCTTCTTCCGGAAATAATCGAACGCCAGTGCGACCACCAGCAAACAACCCTGCGCCACATTTTGCCAAAAGATCTGAACATTCAGCATGATTAGCCCGGTATTAAAGCTTTGCAGAATCAGCATACCAATAAAGGTTCCCAAAATTGTTCCAACGCCGCCCGTGAAAGCCGCACCGCCAAGAATCGCAGCAGTGACCGCGTCAAACTCCAGCCCGACACTGGCTGTCGGCTGACCGGAATTCATGCGCGCCGCCAGCAGGGCGCCAGCCAACGCCGAAAGACCGCCCGTGATCAAATACAATTTCAGCGTAATCATCTCCGGATTAAGTCCTGAAAGACGAGCAGCATAAGAATTGCCCCCCATTACATAGATGCTTCGTCCAAAAAATGTATTCTTCAGGATATATCCAAAAATCAAAAATGCAATGATAAGAACGATTACCGGCAACGGGATTATTCCAAACATCCGCCATGTACCAAAACTAATAAAAGTCTTGTTCGTAATCGGAACTGCCCGCCCTTTACAAATAATATAGGCGAAACCACGAACAATCGACATCATTGCCAGCGTCGCGATGAATGGTTGAAGCTTCAGATAATTAATCAGAACCGCGTTCAAAAGTCCGACAAAACATCCTGATGCAACGCCCAGCAGTACCGCCAGAAACGGGTTTACCCCCATCTGCATCAGAACCGCACAAAAAACGCCGGCAAATGCTGCCACGGATCCGGCGGAAAGATCAATGAGGTTGGCGATAATCAGCTTCGTCTCACCAATGGCAACAAAGCCCATCAAAGAGCAGGCAACAAAAATATTGATTAGATTCCGGCTTGAAAAATAATTTTTATTAAAAAATGAAAAGACAGCCGTCAACACAGCCAATGCGATAATTAACGAGATCTTATCTGACAAATCACTTTTTTTTATCTTTTCTATCAACGTACGATTCATAATTACTTAATTTTCCCTTCTGCATCTTCTTGGTCAATCATGGCGTATTTTAGAACACGTTCCTCAGTCGCGTCTTTCCGAAGAACCTCACCGGAAATTGTTCCTTCACGGACCACAATAATTCGGTCGCATAGCCCAATGATTTCCGGCAATTCAGAGGAAATTACGATGACCGCCATACCAAGCTTCGCACAATCGCAAATAATCCTGTAGAACTCCGATTTCGCGCCAACATCAATCCCTTTGGTCGGTTCATCCAAAATCAAGACCTTCGGATGCGTTTCCAGCCACCGGGCGAGAATTGTTTTCTGCTGGTTCCCGCCAGATAACTGTGAAATAAGTTTCTCTGCATCCGGTGTCTTGATATCGAATTTTTCAATCGCATCACGGGCAATTTGGTCCTCCTTCGAATAATCAACTCTTCCCAGCGGTTTCAAAAATCGTTTTAGAACGGAAATCGAAATATTTCCTTTTACAGAGATGTTTGGCAGAATTCCCTGGATTTTGCGATCTTCAGGCACCATCGCAAGTCCAAGATCAATTGCATGGGCAGGAGACCGGGGTTGAATGGATTTCCCTTCGAGAAGAATTTCACCAGAAAGAACCGAATCAAGACCAAACAAAGCTTCCATGATTTCCGTTCTGCCAGATCCAACTAAACCGGAAAACCCAACAATTTCGCCTTTTCTTACCTGAAAAGAAATATCATCGACTTTGTTTGTTGATAAATGCCTTACTTCCAACACGGTATCGCCAATTATTTCATTTCTGGAAAGATCTGTAAAAACAGCTCCGAGCGGTCTGCCCACCATCATCCGAATCAAATCATCGTCAGTTACTTCTTCACAATCCACCAAACCAACCATATTGCCATCTTTAAAAACGACTACTTTTTGCGCAATTTGCGAAATTTCATCCATCCGATGCGAAACGTAGAAAATAACTTTATCTTCGGCTTGAAGTTGCCGGATGATATTGAACAAGATTTCAATCTCTTTATCGCTTAAACTGGCTGTCGGTTCATCAAACGCAAACACACGCGCATTCCGGTTTACGGCCTTCATAATTTCGACCATTTGCTGGTGGGCGATGCTTAAGCTGCCAACCTTCTCATCCGGATTGATATCCAAACCAAACTGTTTCGCAATCTGATAAGTTTTCGTATTCATCAGATCAAAATCTACTTTACCGCCTAGTTTACAGGGCCATTGGCCAAGAAAAACATTTTCAGCAACCGTCATTTCAAGAATGATTTGACGCTCCTGATAAATTACGCTAACGCCATCATCAATGGCTTCTTTGGGAGAGCTGTAATAACAGGATTTACCATCAATATTAAACTCGCCGTTATCCGGTTGATAGTCCCCATTCAAGATCTTCAGCAGGGTCGATTTCCCGGCGCCATTTTCACCTAAAAAAGCATATACCAAGCCGCTTTTTGCTGAAAAAGAAATATCTTTTAACGCATGGACACCGGGGAAATATTTGTCAATGTGTTTAAATTCTACAGAATGGTTCAAAACAAATGCCTCCTTTTCAAGCGATTATCCTCTCTTTTTGCCAAACGCTTCCAACTAAGTGTTATCGTTAACACTATCAAAAAAAACTATTTGCATTATTATTATCAAGACAGATGTGAGCGTTACAAACTCATGATCTGGTTGGCTTAACTGTTGTTTTGGACGGATTCTAATATTCCATTTTCTATCCGTCAAGAAGGAATAAAATAGGATTCCCGACATAATTGTTATCGGTACCACAAAAAGTAGCGTAATGTCACCTTTTTTGGGGATGCTTGTCCTGTAAAAGCCATTACTTTTAATATGAATAGCCTTATTTTTTAAACTTTCTGGCTTGTTTCGTTTTTTTCAGCCTTGACTTCTAAATTTTAGTTTTTATAATGAGACTCAGAAATGCTTACATCAGTGGCGAATTGTAACTATTTATGGTAACGGACACATTTTTATGAAGGGTTAATCTATGGGAAGAAAAACGGCATTGGTTACTGGAGCCAGTCATGGGATCGGCCGCGCGATCGCGTTGGGACTTGCTGCGAAGGGGTATGCTCTCGGAATAAATTATTTTCGCAGTGAGAAAAATGCGCTTGAAGTTTGTGAGCAAATTAAAAATTCCGGCGGCAGTGCTATTCCGCTGAAGGCCGATGTATCAAATTTGGCAGCCTTACGAGAGATGTTCAAACAGTTCTTCAAAGAATTTTCTACGATTGACCTGATGGTTAACAACGCGGGTGTCAGCGAATTTTATCCTTTTTTGGAAGTGACAGAGGAGCAATGGGAGAAAATTACGTTCACCGACTGGAAAAGTACGTTTTTCGGAACACAAATCGCAGCACAAAATATGGTCGAGAATAAAAAACAAGGGCTCATCATCAATATTTCGTCTAATCATGCCGATGGCTGCTAGCCAAACGCAAATATTTATGGCCCAACCAAAGCCGCTCTGACAAAATTTGGAAAAAATGCAGCAATGGAGTTGGCTCCCTTCGGTATTCGTGTGATTACCATTGCTCCGGGCTATACCGACGTCGGTTGGCCGGTGGATCACCCAGTCCACCTGGCAAAAAAACGCATCCCACTGCAACGCTTCGCGAAGCCAGCCGAAATTGCCGAAATAATCACGTATCTCGCTTCTGACACCTGCGCTTACATGACGGGCAACTGCGTAACAATCGATGGCGGAGCACTGCTCCCCATTTTGCCTGAAAACGATTATTTATAAATCCGAGCTGTCCAACACAGAAAACAAGAGGAAAAGATGAAAATCACGAACATTGAAACTTTTAAGGTTGCACCACGCTGGTTATTGTTGAAACTGGAAACTGATGACGGGCTGACCGGCTGGGGTGAACCCGTGGTCGAAGGAAGAGCAGATACGACCGCAGCTGCGGTCAATGAAATCAGCCAATACATTCTTGGCGCCGATTATCGGAATGTGGAAGATCTTTGGCAGGTTTTATATCGCGGCGGTTTCTATCGTGGCGGGCCGGTACTTTCAAGCGCACTTTCCGGTGTTGATCAAGCTGTCTGGGATATCAAGGCGCGCGCTTTGGGTGTGCCTATTTATGAAATGTTGGGAGGGAAAGTCCGCGATAAAATGTCCGTTTACAGTTGGATCGACTCTACAACTCCTGAAGAAGCGGCAGCCTCTGCCGCAGACCGGATTTCCCATGGATTTAAAAATATCAAGATGCTCGGCACAGATGCTGGTGGATGGATCAATGATAATCAAGCGATTGACAAATTGTTGGCAAAACTGTCTGCCATTCGTGACAAAATCGGGTATAACTATGGCATTGCAATTGATTTTCATGGCCGTGTCCATAAAGGAACCGCTAAAACGTTATTAAAAGAATTAGAACCCTATCGGCTGCTTT
>CALCQT010000326.1 GCA_937894825.1 uncultured Anaerolineaceae bacterium | reverse complement strand
ATGTTAACGGTCAGGTAATAACGGAGCGGATCCGGATCATACGATTCCAGAAAATCATGGACATAGACGGCCCAGTTGCGGCTGCCGGAAATTTTTTGTCCTTCAAGATTCATGAACTCGTTGGCAGGTACATTGAAGGGAAGGATCAGCGGTGTGCTTTCTTCCCCTGAATAGATCAGGTCAAATTTCGTTCCCATTCCGATCAGTTCGGCCGGCCAAATGATGGCATGGAACGGAATGTTATCTTTCCCGATAAAATAATAAGATCTGCAGTCAGGATTATGCCACCAATCTTTCCATGCATCCGGCGTCCCTTTGAGATCCGCCCATTCAATTGATGCAGAGAGATAACCGATCACAGCCTCAAACCAGACGTAGAGACATTTTCCAACTGCCTCCTGAATCGGGACCGGCACTCCCCAATCAAGATCGCGTGTGATGGCCCGTCCGCGCAAACTGTTGCTCAGAATTTGTCCCAGTGACTGGCGGATCACGTTCGGGCGCCAGTAATCTTCGCGGGATTTCAGAAATTCAACCACCCGCTCCTCCAGTTTGCCAAGATCAAGATAATAATGCTCGGTTTCTTTTAATGTGGGTGTTGAGCCGTCAATTTTCGAGCGCGGGTCAATCAGTTTCTCCGGATCCAGCATATTGCCACATTTATCACATTGGTCCCCGCGGGCGTTTTCGTAGCCGCAAATGTAACAAATCCCTTCCACGTAGCGGTCCGGCAGGAAGCGCTGCTGGGAGGTGGCATACCATTGCTTTTCGATCGATTGGTATAGATATCCGTTTTCCTGCAGTGCCAGGAATACGCTTTGCGATACTTTGAAATGATTCTCCGTGTGGGTGCTGCTGAAGAGGTTATAAGTAATGCCGGCTTTTTGTTGAATGTCCAGAAACGATTCGTGGAACTTTTTGTAAACTGCTTCGGCTGTCGTTTTTTCCTCATCCGCGCGGATTGTGATCGGTGTACCGTGAGCGTCAGAACCGGATACGAACAGCGTTTCACGTCCTTTTAACCGTTGATAACGGGTGAAGATATCCGCCGGAAGATAAGCGCCGGTAAGATTTCCTACATGGATATAAGCGTTGGCGTAAGGCCATGCGCCGGTAACGAGAACGTGTTCTTTCATAGTTGACCTCTGTGTACGGATAAAATTGTGCGCTCTTCGCGGCAAAATGCAATTTGGGCCGCTGTTCAGCGCAGAATGCAGATTTCAAGGAAGAATTCTAACATAAGTACGGTCGAATCGTGTGGAAAATGCTGATTTCCTGTCTTCCGGTGTTCAAATAATGCGCCTGAAAAAATGCCATGCATGGTTGCGGAAATACTTTTGGCGACAATCACGATTCTTTAATTCCGAAAATCAAGCCTATGATAAACTATAGCAGTTGTGATCGGGATTCTGGGAAAGAGGAAAAAATGATTTTTGTTCAGCGGGCAGCAGGAAAATTCCGGAAGTTTCCGGTCCAGTTTTGGATTATTTTAGCGGGATCACTGATTTTTTCGATTAGTTCCTCCATGGCATGGCCATATCTGAATATTTTTCTGCGGGAACGGCTCGATCTGCCTTTGCGCGTCACGACATTGCTGATTTCCATGAAAGCCTTCTCTGGAATCCTGGCTTCTTTTTTTGCCGGCGGCATCGCAGACCGTTTCGGACGCAGGGGACTGATGCTGGCATCCCTCTCAGGCGGGGCGATCTATTATTTCCTGATGTATTCTGCAACTTCATTATGGCAGTTTGCGTTGCTGATGGCCGTCTGGGGGGCTTTGGATTTGTTCTATCCGGTTGGATCGAACGCCATGATTGCCGATCTGATCAATCCTTCGGATCATTTAGATGCTTACTCACTGCTGCGGATGATGTATAATGCCGGCTTTGCAGTTGGCCCCATTGTAGGAGGAATTTTAGCCGCCCGTTCTTATGCGCTGATTTTTTATGCCGCGGCGGCCGGATATATGATTTCTTTCGTTATATCGCTGCTGACGATTAAAGAAACGCTGAATCGGAATATCCATCATTTGCCGGACGATGAAAAAAAGAAAGCCACAACCTATGCCGATGTGTTTCGTGACAAAACTTTCCTGATTTCCATCCTGCTCATGAGTGTAATTTTTATGGGGTCTTCAGTGGTTTTCAACCTTTTGTCACTCTATAGCCGTGAGACCTATGGCTTTATGGAAAATCAGATCAGCTATGTGTTTACGGTGAATGCGGTACTTTGTGTCTTGCTGCAATTGCCTGCCATGCGTTATACCCGGCATATCCATCCGTTTAAGACGATGATTTTCTCCGCGTTGTTGTATATGGTGGGGATCGGCGGTTACGCATTAATTCCCAATGTGTTATGGTATTGCCTGTGCATGGCCGTTCTTACGGTTGGCGAAGTGATGATGACGCCTACCATGTCCGCGTTGACGGCCCGGCTGTCTCCGGCGGATGCGCGCGGCCGGTATATGAGCATTCTAAGTCTGGCGTTGCCGGTTGGTTATGGTGTCGGCCCGGCGTTGGCAGGGTATCTTTACGATGCATTTATTCCTCAAGCCATCTGGATTAATGGTGCGTTCTTTTGTCTGATCTCCGCAATTGGGTTCGGCCTGCTATTTCAAGCGAATAAGAAGGAGCATCGTCTCACGGCGCCGGAG
>CALCQT010000325.1 GCA_937894825.1 uncultured Anaerolineaceae bacterium | reverse complement strand
CCGACGAACAATTGGATCAGGTGCTGGAAGTTTATGCGGAGGTTGGAAAAGCGTTCGGTATCATTTGAGCTTTTTCTGAAAAAAATGAGCGGGCAGTTCCTGGAATTGCCCGCTTTTTTATGAATGGGAGTCAAAATATGACGAAATCTGTTTTCATTCTGTTAGATATTGATGGCGTGCTGGTAAGACCGGGCGGATACCGCCACGCTTTCATTAATACGGTGAATTATTTTTTGGCGTTTTTTGGTCAATCGCATCTGTCGGTCGATGAAAAGATTGCTGAAAAATTTGAATTTGCCGGAATTCAGGCAGAATGGGATATGGTTCCACTCACGATCGCCGCTTTCTTTGATTGGTATGCTGTATTTTCACAGAGAACTGAACCGTTCGGGACGGTAGCCAACGCTGCCCAACTGATTCCGGTTGGCACTGCCGAAGATTTTATTGCGTTTCTGAACCCAAAAATTTTGGAATATGGTGAAATACCGTTAAATGACGAGATTTATCCGCTGGCAGTCCTGAATCATTGTCGACAGGAAAAAATAAAAAGTATTTTGTCGAAAATTTGGGCTGATCCCATTCTCAGCGAAATTCTGGACAACACGCAAAATGTGCATGCTTCTGTTTTGTTCAGGCGGTTGGAAAATGAAATTCTGGGGTCGAAAATCTTTTATGAAACTTTTGGATTTTGGCCGGAAGCAGATCTTTCCTCCAGTCTTGAACAGTTTGATGTACCTTTGATTTCTGATTTTTACCGTGAAAAAATTGGCGACATGAATGGCGGCGCGATTCACGCCTGCATGATGACCGCCCGCCCCAATCTGCTCCCGACCGGGGTGGATCCGGACACCGTTGTGTCCCATCGGATTCTGCCGGAAGCTGAAATCGCCCGCAAAGCGATTGGATGGAAAACATGCCGATTGTCGGGGTTGGGTCGTTATGTTATGTTGAGGAAAAAAAGCATCTGCCAAAGGATGCCTATCTGAAACCGCATCCATTCCATGCGCTGACCGCAATTCTGTTTGCCTTGTGCAAAGACCAGTTGCGTGCGCTGGAAACAGCTGAAACGATTATTGAGATGTGGGAACGACAAGATTTTTCGCTGAATCCATTGCGGGAACTGATTGACATTCATCAGCCGCTCCGCTTGGCTGTTTTTGAGGATTCGATCATTGGAATCAAATCATGCCGATCTGCCGGCGAAATTCTGAGCGCGCTAGGCTATTCTGTAACCGCCGAATTTTATGGGATTGCCACCACCGCGGAGAAAAATGGGTTGATGACCGCATTGGGAGTCTCCCTTTATCCGGACGTTAATTCCGGGCTGGATGTGTTTTTCAGCAGCGAAGCAACAGCCTGACGATCTCTTCCTGATCCGGATCCTCCTGTATCCGAGTGATACTTTGGCTGATGGAAGCCGGAAAATGGATATAACTTCTTCCGACATGGTAAACCGTTTGCAGGAAAACATCCTTATCCATCTTTCCTGCCGCGATGTTCTGCGCTACCAGCAAGAATTGAAACAAGGCAAAAATTGCGCACAGCTGCAGGATTTCGTAATCCAAAATTTCCTGTACTGTGATGAACCCGGAATGATATTCTGAAAATTGTTTCAGCATATCCGAAAAGATAAAATGGACCAGGAAATTTTCCATCATATATTCATGATCAATAAAGAAGGGCTGCAGCGTGTTGTTTCGTATATCCAAGTAATTTTTCGCGATCATTTCGGCAGGATCTGTATTCGCGCAAAGTACCTTTAAAAAATCATTATGTGCTTCACGGTTGAATTTTGGTGCGGATTGCAACCCCCAATTGAAAAAACGGCTCAGCAACCGTACCCAGTCAATTGCATCTTTTGTCGATGAAAATTGCTCAACCTGAAACAACCCATTACGATGTGCAGTTGCGGCAGCCACTTCCGTGATCCACAGCGCGGTTTGACTCTTGTCTTCAGGTGGATTTTCACTTTTCAATGCGCCAAGATATTGACAGGCCAGATTAACACGGTCAGCAATTCCCATGCTGCGATCCTGCAGAAAATGAATTACTTCCATCACAACGGTATTGCGGTTCAACAGAAGCGCGCGGCAATCATTATCAAGGATGAAAATGGTCTCCAACCATTCAGCCTGTGGATCTTTTTCGGCTGGTATCGATTGGAAACAGACCGGTTCCGGGCGATTGATAGCGGACTGTAACACAACCGGACAGGATAATTCCGTGCTAAGCGTCCATTGTTCATCAATCTGCCAGAGAATTTTGGGAAAGAAATAGCAAGTGCTGCACAATTTGGAAGCGCCGAGTTTGAGATGAATATCACACAATCCTTCCGCGTTTTGCAACGTGCAAATCTCTCCCGGCTGCCCCAGCAAATTCAAAAAATAATGGTCCTGTTCCGTTCCATTTTGTTTTCTGCGAGTTTTTTTCAACAAGGGCTGGAAACGGGGAGCGAAATAGGCGTCACTCATCCCCAGATAATTTAGCGCATGCACTTCATCAACCGGGATATTCCACCCATGGCAACAGGTTTGCGGGCAGTTTTTGCCGGCACAGTGAAAGTCTTTTATCCAATCCGGCGCAAAAGCGTGAATTTTTATGTAAGGCGACATTCCGCTCCTAAAATGAATCCTTCAGATTTCTGTCGAAAGTTGCAACCAAATCGGTCCGAAGATCGTTAAAACAGCGTAGCCGCTTACTGTTGCAACGCCGCTTAAGAAGGATTTATGTCAGTTCTTTGCGGTGACACAAATTGTAAACCCGTCTGCACAAAAAAGGCAAGTGGGCTATAGTAAAATTAAACGTGGATTTTTTAATCCGATGAAAGGAATCGATATGAAGAAATACGCAAAGATTGTGATCGCAGGGATATTGTTGAGTGCTGCAGTCTATTGGGCGACCTTTTCCCTGAATGGCACTGCCGGAACAGTCTCGGCCGATACGACCAGTCAGACAAATGGCAACGGTACCCGGACACAATCCGAAAAAATCGTAATTCAGAATTTTGTGGTTAAAACACTGCAGGCAGTTCCGGTAGTGGAAATTCAACCTTCACCCACACCTGCGCCGACCAGGAATGTTGTTGAGACGACCGGCAATTCGGTGTCACAGCCGCAGCCGGTGTGGGCGCCAACCGCACTGCCCGGACGGGCGGTGGAAATTGTTCCTACCGACGCGAATGTGAAAGCGCCGGAATATGCCTGTAATGTGACCGTGAACCGGCCTTATTATTTTGAACAGTTCAGTCCCGGAGAAGACTTTGACCTTGATGTGACTTTTACGAACACCGGTACACAGGAATGGGGCACGGATGTTGATGTGATGCAATATACCGGCATGCGGCTTGAAATTGAAGGCAAATATTTGTACGATATCGACAAGGATTATGATTCAGCCGTCATTGTTTACCCGGGGCAATCGATTCGTTGGAAGATCCGGATGGAAGCGCCAAAAGAACAATCGCACGATGACAATAAATATTTTGCCACCTATAATCTGATTCGGGCGCGTTCCGCGGATTTGGCTGCCGGCTACCGAAATGAGGATGAGAATGGCATGTTTTGCCCGTTCTCTTTCTATATTTAT